>DASQZK010000342.1:0-20055 GCA_035638735.1 Bacteroidales bacterium | reverse complement strand
TGCTGATTGCCCAGAAACCGGAATATCATCCGCATGGATAGGACAACCTGATTGGGGGAGCTCCAGAAGTAGGGCATACATACAGGTTGCCCATTACACCGGCTATGTGCCCCGGAAAGCAGCGATGGAGAATACTGCATGACGGACTGCATATACCTTCAGGATATATTCCTACCTTTGCTTCTACCGGTAACCAGCCCAAAAACACCCGGCTTGAAAATGACGTCTTTGACTATGAACCGAATTCTAATCCTGCTGATCAGCATAGCAACCTTGACGGCCTGCTCGTGCCAATCTCGTAATACGGCAAAAACACATTACGATCATTTCCACCCTGGTGAAGTATGGTACGACACCAACAGTGTCCCTGTCCAGGCCCACGCCTGTGGCATCATCAAAGCAGGTGATACATAGTATATGTTAGTGCAAACCTATATCGCCATACTTAGAGGCATAAATGTCGGCGGACACACAAAAATTAAAATGTCCGACCTGAAATCAGCCATGGAAGAATCTGGTTTCAGTAATGTATCAACCTATATCCAAAGCGGTAATATCTTCTTCAGCACAGCCGTTTCAAGCCGTGAAGACCTTTCAATGCGCATAAGCGCCCTTATCAAAAACCGGTTTGGCGCCGATGTCCCTGTGATAATCCGATCGCAGCGAGAGCTTAGGGAGATCCTTAAAAATAGCCCCTTCTTGGGCGACCCGGATATAGATACCACAAAACTACATGTCACCTTTCTTTCCGGCGTACCCGGTCCTTCAGTCATGGCGAACTTCAGCCGATCGAAATACCTGCCCGACCAATTCAGCATAAGGAGCAGCGACGTTTACCTCTATTGCCCCAACGGTTATGGACGCACAAAACTAACGAACGGCTTCTTCGAAAAAACCCTGAGGTTAAATGCCACCACACGGAACTGGCGGACAGTAGGCAAGCTGGCTGGTCCTCAGAAATGATCTATTTTGCAGGATAAGATCCTGGAATTTGGCTGCTTTTACGGCCGGGAACAATTTTTCACAAAAAAAATAATAACTTGGCACTCCTTTTACCTGTAATAAAACGGTCGGACTTTTAAAAAATTAACCCTGCTAATGATATTGTACTATGATTAATTTTCGCTTAATCTCTATGTTCATTCTCCTGGCTATGGCTGCTTCATGCAACACCCAAAAAAAAGAAGAAAACGAAAAGCCGGTAACGCTCATCACCCTGAATCCCGGTCATTTTCACGCTGCCCTGGTACAGAAAGTCATGTACCCATCGGTAGACAGCAATGTGTATGTATATGCGCCGAAAGGCCCGGAAGTTGAAGACTACCTGAACCGGATTGGAGCCTATAATCATCGTAAGGATAACCCGACGCACTGGAACGAGCATGTTTTCCTGGGACCCGATTATTTTGAACAGATGCTGGAGGAGAAAAAGGGTAACGTGGTTGTGCTTGCCGGGAACAACAAGATCAAAACAGATTACATATATCATTCGGTCGAAAATGGGCTGAACGTCCTCGCCGACAAACCAATGGTTATCTCGCCCGAGAAATTCCCCATGCTCGTAAAATCCTTTGACACGGCCGCTGAGAAAAATGTACTGCTGTATGATATCATGACTGAGCGCTTTGAGGTCACAACCATTTTGCAGAAAAAGCTGTCGCTTAACCCGGATGTTTTTGGGGAATTAATAGACGGAACACCTGATGAGCCGGCCATCACCAAGGAAAGTGTGCATCATTTCTTTAAGTATGTTTCGGGCATCCCCCTGGTGCGCCCGGCCTGGGCATTCGACGTTGAGCAGCAGGGTGAAGGTATTGTTGATGTCACAACGCACCTGGTAGACCTGGCCCAGTGGGAGGCTTTCCCCGGGATTGCCCTCGATTACAAAAAGGATGTTGAAATGGTTTCTGCCAGTCACTGGACGACCGATATTTCACCCGATGAATTTAAAAAGGTCACCGGCCTGGCCCAGTATCCTGATTATCTCCAAAAATATGTTGATAACGACACGCTCAGGGTATATGCCAACGGAGCCATTGACTACCGTCTAAAAGGGAAATTTGTTCACATCTCCGTGGAATGGCATTACAAAGCTCCTGAAGGCGGGGGTGACACCCACTACTCGATCATGCGCGGCAGCCTGGCTGATCTTATCATCAAACAGGGTGCTGAACAGGACTATAAACCGGAAGTGTACATCGAAACCCGGGCCGACGATGTTTCATCTTATGAGACGAACCTGAAAAGGGCCGTTGAAGAAGACCTGTCTGACGTTTACCCGGGTCTTCAACTGAAAAAGCTGGATAAAAAAACCTGGACCATCACGATACCTGGCAAATACCGGCTGGGCCACGAAGCCCATTTCGGTCAGGTGATGCATAACTACCTCGAATACCTCGGGAAAGATGATATGCCGGGGTGGGAAGTGCCCAATATGATTACGAAATACTACATTACCACAGAGGCATTAAAAATGGCGCGCGGGAGATAGGATGAACATGAGACATGTAAAAGTATGGTTTCTCATCTGCCTCGTTTTCCCCGGTGTGATGTCATTTTCACAAAATCCGGACATCGACCTGCTGAGATACATCAACCATCACCGTAATCCTGCCCTCGACAACACATTTCGTACTATCAGTGACATGGCAGGACCGGTGGCTGTAGCAACGCCGTTTGTCCTCTTTGGCGTGAGCTACCTTGCACAGGACACCTGCATGCGTCATAATTCTATCTATATCGGTGCTTCACTGGCATCTGCAGCGGTTATTACCACCATCCTGAAATACAGTATCGACAGAAAACGTCCTTTTTCCAAATACCCGGATGTGGTTAAACTTGCCGATGGTGGCAGTCCGTCGTTCCCTTCCGGACATACGTCCGATGCCTTCGCCCTGGCTACTTCGCTCAGCCTGGCATATCCCAAATGGTATGTCATTGTCCCGGCTTATGCCTGGAGCAGTACCGTCGCGTTTTCAAGAATGGATTTGGGCGTGCACTACCCTACCGATGTGCTTGCCGGTGCGCTTATCGGGGCAGGGACAGCATGGCTTTGCTATAAGGGACAGCAATACCTCCATCGGAAATTCGGCAAATGAATGAGCTGGTAAAATGAGCCAGTTCAGAAAATTCACCTATCAATACCTCATCAGAATCTTACTCGTAGAGTCTTTTTTTAATTGAATATCATCGGCCTGTCGTGAAGTCATTGTAGAGCCTTCAGACAGAACTCCATTCAACCTGCCGGCAATAATATTCAGGTTAGCCATAGAATTCTGAAGTGTTACATTGACAGAATCAGCGCTAAAATCACCTGTATTAATATAGCTTTCACCGGTAGCCCGGATATCGAGCCTGTTATACAATAGCTCCCCATTTGGTTTATCATTGAGCCATGCCTTACTGCCATTCATACGGATGGATAAAACGGAAGAATTTATCCTGTTTATCACAATTTGGGAATTACGCAATATGATAGAATTTATCGGGCCTGAAACATATAAATTAGCATATAAAAGTCCTTCAACGGATTTGCTTATTCCGATAATTATGAGCGTGTCACCAGAAAGTATATGATCTATATCCCTTTCTTCAGCATCCTTTTGCCAGTTCACTTCAAGGTATGCGGAATCGCTTTGAATAACATTCAGATTCCCGCTGTTTTCAATAATTATATTGCTAAACAAAGGTAAAGTGATGTGGCTGTTCTTATTCTCGATTATGCGGCTGGATTGCCCGTTCAGCCTGACATCGATGGCTCCTGCCACTATGAAAGCCGAAATAGTACCTAATAACGATATAAATATAATTTTACTTGTTTTCATTTTGGTCTGTCTTATTTGTTGATTTGAAATAAGGTCTCAACTCTTCAAAACTAATTCCCAGCATCCTGGTGTTTTTAACAATAGAAGGCAATTCGTTTTCAAAGAATTCCTTTTTCTTCCATTCACGGATGATTCCCAGGGCATCATTCGTCACAAAATAACCGATACCCCTCTTATTATCTATGATACCACGTCCCTGGAGCTCATTATAGGTACGCATGATGGTGTTGGGATTTACGCCTACTTCTGCTGCCAGTTCACGAACCGAAGGGATCTTTTCTCCCGGCGGAAATTCACCGGCTATGACTTTCTCCGAGATATTATCGGCTATCTGGAGAAAAATGCCTTTCGTATTTTTGAATTCCATAATTAAACCTCCTTCTCTTTCAACCTGAACCATGTCATCGCCAGCAAAGCAAGATTAATGACTGTGGCGGTTATAGCCAGCAAAGACAAAACCTGCTTTTCATTATGTATAAACAGTATCCCTTCCTAAGGCGGTCCATATTCCTTCAAATGAAAGATCTTAAATAACAGGAAGGTGAAAAGAGCAAGTCCTCCCATTACTAAAGCGAGAGTGAAAACGGTTTTCAGTATGGGCGCCTTCCTGAAAAAGGCGGCCCCGGTGAAAGGCATGACCAGCGAAATGAGAATGACCTGGACAGATAACAAGGTGACCTGCCATGTCGGGACCCCATTGTTTTTTATAAAGGTGTCATAAGCATCGGTAAATGAAAACCTGTAAAATCCCAACCGGGGTATAAACTGATGGACAATTATCCCTTCAACATTTGCTACAGCCCAGTATAATAAGGGAAATAAAACCAGGAAGACCACAAGGCGACTGAATAATTCATAGAAGTATTTTTCTGCCCGCGTAGCAGGTAAAAGCAGGTAGCTCATACTTTTTTCTTTCGACCTGAAAGCCGGAAATGAAAAGCTGGACCATAAAAAAACCGAGTGAAAAAAAGAATATGATAAACATCACCATGTACAACCGGTTATTCCAGTATACAAAATGGTTGGTCGACTGGAAAAGCAACAGGAGAAGAAATAGGCTGCCTATAAGACTTACAGTGGTTATCCCTACTATTTTTTTATTTAAATGAAATTAAGCCAGGCTTCTGTGAGATCAATTTATCCCTAATGGTCCAAAATTTTATGTGTAATATTTTTACACAAATGTGTAATTATTACACAATATCATTTCTTACATCTCAATGAAATACCTGTAGAAAAAAATTCCCCAAATGTGAAAGATTTTGTAATTCTATACCAAACAGGCAGATAAAGCCGACCTGTCAAAACAACTGTTTATCACGTTGTATATCTGAACCTTAATAATTACTAATTTTACTTTGGCACAGTTTTAAAGTGATATTTCATGTTTTGATAATACGTCAACGAGATTCCAAAATATTCTGGTCTGCCTGATTTGACACATCCTACCCTGCTCTTCTTCCCAAGGCACGATCCAGATTAATTTCACCTGATCAAAAATAAAACATGGTCGTCAACTTTACCATATCATTCTGATGAGATATTCAGAAGGTTTTTGATAAGACATATTGAAACCCGGCCAGCACGAAGGATGTTGCAAGAAGCTTTTAAACAGCAATAAAGGTCAGGTCGGATGTAAAACAATAAAAGATAAATATCCCAAAAAATGAAGGTTATGAAAAAACAGATTAACACAAAACGCTTATTAAGCGCGGGGATGATAATTCTTATCCTCATCTTTTCGGGGTGCAGTTCATCCCGCACCATGAAAGGCGGAGCAATAGGATCCGGAGTCGGCGGAGCCGTCGGGGCAGTCATTGGGAGTCAGAGTGACCATACTGCCGAGGGTGCGATAATTGGTGCCATGATTGGCGGAACTGCCGGGGCACTGATCGGCCATTATATGGATAAGCAGGCAGAAGAACTCAGGAAAGACCTTGAGGGAGCAACCGTAGAACGTGTCGGTGAAGGTATAAAAATCACCTTCGATTCGGGCATTCTCTTCGATTTTGACTCCTATAATCTGAGGGAAGCATCGAGAGAAAATCTGGCAAATCTGGCAAAAACACTCACTAAATATGAGGACACCAATGTCCTTATCGAAGGTCATACCGATAGTGTGGGGCCGGAAGACTATAACCAGACACTGTCGGTAGAACGCGCCCAATCAGTAGCTGACTATCTCGACCTCCAGGGAGTAAACGATAACCGGTTTATTGTTAAAGGTTATGGTGAATCGCAGCCTGTTGCTACCAATGAGACTGAAGCAGGCAGGCAGAAAAACCGGCGTGTGGAAGTAGCCATCTATGCGAATAAAAAGTTAAAGCGGGCAGCAAAGCGCGGAGATATTGGCGAAGGAACAAAGTAAACCAACTTCAATAGTGCAATCTGTTCATTGATACACGCCTCGGGCTTATGCGGGTTATGGCATTATCATTCTTACAGTAAAAGAATCGCAATATGGTTTATAATAACAACATGGGATTTCGCGACAGAAAAGAATAATTATTTATTGAGTCAAAACACTAAACACACAAATTATGACACATACGATAAGAAAAACAGCGGGAATTGTGATAACAACACTAATCATTATGGTCATGGTTATGCCTGACATTAAAGCCCAGGAGTCGAAAGCAGGAATCAAGGGCGGGCTTAACCTGTCATGGCTCACAATTGACCAGGCGAACGATAACAACATCATTCCCGGGTTTAACGCCGGGGTATGGGGGCATCTGATGATGAATGAGAAGTTTGGTATCCAGCCCGAGGTCCTTTACTCCGGCAAAGGAATGAAAGCCGTATATAATAAGGACTTCCTGGGTTTTGATGTGGCAGATGGTACAACAAAACTCAACCTGAACTATATCGACATCCCGGTATATCTCACTTATAACCTGGCCGAAGATTTCAATTTTCATATCGGTCCTTACGTCGGTTTTCTCATGAATGCTCACATCAACACCGATTCACAGATTCTTAATTTTATGAACGTCAACAGCAGTGACGATATTGACAGGAGTAAATTCAACACCATCGATTATGGCCTTGCCGGCGGACTCGGTTTCAGTATTGATCCGCTGATCTTTGGTTTTAATTATAGTATTGGCCTGAACCAGGTAGCAAAAGACGGGGAATCGACCGAGGATCTGCTTGGAAATGCAAAAAACAACACGATCCAGGTATATGCTGGTTTTGTCTTTTAGAACATCTTAGTATTCACTTAAAATTTGAAGTTATGTTACGATTAGTTATTATTTTTCTGGTAATAGCATTGATAGCAGCTGTGTTCGGCTTTGGAGGCATTGCAGCCGGTGCAGCATCAATAGCGAAAATTCTTTTCTATATTTTCCTCGTCCTCTTTGTCATTAGTCTGATTTTTGGAATTTTCAGGGGATTCTGATGTAGAACACATAATTGCAGGAATGAACCTTTTAATGGTACGTTCCTGCAAATTCTTAAACATGTTACTGTTCTAAACCGGAGGCATGGGCTTAACCCGGAATTACCAGGGAAGAATCCTTTCTCAAGAACGGATTCATGACCAACGGGTATTACCGGGAATTCAAATAATTATAGTCCATAAGAACGGTATCAAGGAATTCGAAAGCCTTCTGGTTGGTTTTAATACCCATTTTTTCCTCAAGCCGTTTCCTGGTATTGTAGGCAAAAAACCGTGACTCTTCATTCTGCTTGCTTGACTTCAGAAAATCGAGCACCTCTTTGACGACTCTTATATCTTTCTCCTGCAACATCGAAACCTGGGGATAAACCGGTGTGTAGTCCTCGGGAAGTTCAGTGAAAAAGGAACGCCCGGTACTTTTCTGTCTGGTCCTGATCAGGATAGTTCCTGCGGTCAGGTCACCAAGCCGTTGATTTTTTTTGCCCGTGATGATAAAAATCGATGCCACGGACCCCATTGTCATGGTAATATCAATTAGCCGGAATACCCAGCGTATGAATGTATTTGTAAATCCGGGAGCTGTACCATCCTCAGATATGACTTTGATTTTCATGATGCTTTTTCCGGGTGACTGCCCATTCATGGTTAGTTCGAATATCAGGTGGTAAAGTATTACGGGTAGACCAAGGATCATTATTACTGCTCCCTTATGGAGTAGTCCGGGTAATACAATGGTTAAGGTGAAATATGCCCACATTATGGCGTAATCGATTATTGCAGCCATAATACGCTCACCAATACTGGCATATACCTGTTCAATTCCCACATTTTGCGATGTCTGAATAGTAAATTGTTCCATTAATTCCAGCGTAGTGCGTAAAAAATTTAGTTTTTTTTCTATCTTCGATATTCTCAAATCATTTCTATAAGTGAAGGAAATAAAATTTCTGCATAAAAACATCAAAAAGTGGAAGGAATTTGAACTTCTCCTCGACAATGAAAAAGGATGGGACCCTGACAGATTATATGAATTGTATATAACACTCACCGACGATCTTGCTTTTGCAAAAACATTCTATCCCGGCGAAGAATCGCACATTTACCTGAATCAGCTTACGCAGAAAACACATGCGATCATATACAGGAACAAGCCGGTGAACAATAGGCGGGTCCTGGCCTTTTGGCATCATGATTTCCCACTTCTTTTCCATAGCATCAGGAAAGAATTCCATATCTCGCTGCTTATTTTTAGTGTCTCGGTGCTCATCGGTATTTTATCTACTCTATACGAACCCGGTTTTGCCAAAGCCATCCTTGGTGATAAATATGTCAACATGACCATGGAGAATATACACAACAATGATCCGTTGGCCGTGTATAAACAAATGAACGAGGTCAGCATGTTTCTCGGGATTACCATAAACAATATCAAAGTATCATTCCTGGCTTTTGTTATGGGGATACTGACGTCGTTCGGAACAGGCTATATCCTGTTTACGAATGGCGTGATGCTCGGCACATTTCATACCTTCCTGGCACAAAACGGAATTGTCCTTGATGCGTTCGCAACAGTATGGTTGCATGGTACCATCGAAATATTCTCCATTATCGTGGCCGGGGCAGCAGGGTTGGTTATCGGTAACAGCTTCATTTTCCCGGGCACATTCACCCGCGGACATGCTCTAAAGAAAGCGGCTGTGAAGGGAGCTAAAATAGTACTCGGTCTGTTGCCATTCTTCATTGTAGCAGGATTTATCGAAGGGTTTATAACCAGGCATACTGAACTTCCTTATTCGGTAAGGTTTGGAATTATCGCCTGTTCCCTGGCGGGCATCATTTTCTATTTTTTTATATATCCTAAACTACTCATTCTAAACTCAACCAACAATGACCAAAGATGAACTAAATTTTAAGCAGGAACGCGATTTTGGTGAATTATTCAATGCGACATTTTCATTTATCGGAGTTGAATTTAAACGACTGGGGACCGCCGTTTTATTCTATGTTGTTCCTTTTTTACTGGCTATATCTATTTTAGGTGTCTTCCTGGGAATCAGGCAGCAGGAAACTATTCATTCGCTTTCTACGATGGATAGCCCTTTCAGCATGTTCAACAGTTTTGGCCCATACTGGGCAATGAGTATGCTACTTGCCATCATTGCGTCAACCTCTATGACCTGCACCATACTAGGGTACATAAAACTCTATGTGAACAAAGGCAGGGACAACTTCACCGTTAAAGAGGTCGGCAATGAAGTCATTTCAAATTTCTTTCCTGTTCTCGGGACCTCCCTCCTGGCAGGAATAATTATTGGTATAGGATTTATTTTTTGTATCATTCCGGGTATATATCTTGGCGTTTCTTTAAGTGTGCTGCTTCCCTTAATTGTTATTGAAGGCAACAGTTTGGGCGATGCTTTCAGCCGAAGTTTTAAACTTGTTAAGCCTAAATTCTGGATGGTCCTTGGAGCCTTGTTTATTATGATCGTCCTTGTTTATATTCTCTCCTTATTTTTCTCACTTCCTTCCATTGTAATGGGCATGAAACATCTGTTTTTGAATATGAAAGAAAACCAGAACATGAATTTTGACTTTGGTATATCGTACTATATTTTTAATTCACTCTCAAGTTTACTAACCTATATCGTTTCGGCAATACCTACCGTACTCATAGCGTTCATTTACTTCAGCCTTGTTGAGTATAATGAAAAACCATCACTAAAAAGCAAAATTGAACAGATATCAGCCGATGAGTAAGCTGCTTTTCTGTCTGCTGTTTTTTATCGTTGTACTGACCCCGGCCAGGGGTGAGTACAACGCTTTAATTGAGGCATCCGTGATCGATTCCTCAAACATAAAACCCAGGCAAATTAACAGCGACTTTTTTACAGCCTACCGTACCAATCCGGATTTCGATTATTCATCGGCACTGGCGAGGCCGGCACCAACACTTTGGGAAAGTATTGCACGGTGGCTTATTCACCGCTTTCGTTTATCAGCCGGCTATTATAAAACATTGAGTTTCCTTTTTAAGGTGTTTTTCTGGCTGCTGATTGCCGGTATCCTGATCTTCGCTTTCTCAAGGTTCAAATTTTACAAATACTTTTATACAGCAGCTGATCCTCCCCCGAAGGAATTTACCGTTGAAGACATGGATGAAAATGTAGAGGACCTAAACGCTGCCATTCAACGGGAATTCAGAAATAAAAATTACAGACTGGCGCTGCGCTACCAGTTTATCAAGGTATTGAGAGAACTGGATGAAAATGGAATGATTTCCTATGCCACCGAAAAAACCAATATTGATTATTTGTCAGAAATAAGAAGCAAATCTGCCGCAGTATCTCCTGTATTTGAACTATTAATTAATACGTATAATGCTGTATGGTATGGTCATTATGCCATCAGTAAAGCTGATTACAACAGGTATTCCGGGTCTTTTGTACAACTAAATTCATTATTGTATGCAAAAGCCTAAAAGAATACAACTACGATTTCTGGTTATAATCTGCATCTTGTTCGCGGCTTTGGTTATGGTCAGCCATTACGCCAGGAAACCCCTCGACTGGAAAATGACATTTGATTACAGTCACAAGGCGCCTTATGGTTGTTATGTATTAAATGACATGTATGAACCTTTATTCAACAGGGAGATATCGTACAACAATGCAAGCCTGTACAATAATCCTCTGATAACGGATGTTGAAGGGAAAAATCTGGTTATCATTACCAACATGTTTAAACCCGATGAGACTGAAACAGCCGACCTGTTCGAATTCGCGGCAAACGGGAATGATGTATTTATTTCAGCTTTTGAGATGCCGGAAGAATTTCTGGACACTTTCAACCTTTCGCTCAACATATCATTTATAGATTCCGCTTTTCTGAAACAGAACCCTGACAGGTTAAATTTCTTTAATCCCGTCCTTCAAAAAGACTCCGGTTACGTCTTCCGAAGGATGATGAGAAAAGGCTATTTTAAGACGGATGAAAATTTCAAAGGCACCCTCCTGGGAAATGATTTTTCCGATCATGTCAATTTCCTGGCTATACCATGGGGGAAAGGCCGGATTTTTCTGCATTCCCAGCCACTCGTTTTTACCAATCTGCAAATCCTTGACGGGAATTATGAATATGCTGTAAATGCACTGTCGTACCTGCCCGACCAGCCCGTGATTGTTGACAGATATTACAAACCCTTCCGTGTAACCAATAGTTCTCCCACTAAGTTTATCCTGTCAAAAGCACCTCTCAGATCAGCGTACTATCTCATTTTGTTTTCTTTACTTGTTTATCTGACATTCGGCGCCAGGCGAAAGCAACGCATTATTCCGTTAATTGAACCTCTCAGGAACACCTCCGCTGATTTTATCAAAACGGTTGGAAGGCTGTACTTTAAAACCGGTAACCATGCCAATATTGCGCAGAAGAAAACAATATATTTAAAGGATTTTTTACGGGAGCGCTATTATATCAGGGATATTTCATTGGCCGGCGGAGATATTGAATTGATTTCGTCAAAGACGGGTGTAGAGGAATCTTTGGTCAGAAAACTGGTTAAAGAGATGGAATTTTTCGAAGGCCGGAAAAAAATCACTGAATCGGCGCTTATAGCATACCATAAAGATATGCAAGAATTTTATCGTAATTGTTTATAAATACAAAACTATGGCTAGCAAGCAAAATTTTGAGGACCGGATAGGACTGGAATTATTACAGAAAAAAGTTGGTGACTTTAAATCAGAAATCAGAAAGGTACTGGTTGGCAAAGAAGATATTGTAGATCTGATACTTGTTGGTATCCTGGCCAACGGCCATATTCTCCTTGAGGGTGTCCCGGGCATCGCCAAGACCATGATTGCCAAACTTCTTGCTAAAATGATATCAGTGAAATACTCGCGGATCCAGTTCACGCCCGACCTGATGCCCTCAGATGTCACTGGCACCACGATTTTCAACGTATCACAATCAGCCTTTGAATTCAACCCGGGGCCGATTTTTGCCAATATCGTTCTCATCGATGAAATCAACCGGGCACCGGCAAAAACGCAGTCGGCGTTGTTTGAGGTTATGGAAGAACGGCAGGTTACCGTTGACGGGGAAACGTATAAGCTGGAGGAACCATTTATTGTGATCGCCACACAGAACCCGCTGGAACATGAAGGTACATACCGGTTACCCGAGGCACAGCTCGACAGGTTTCTGTTCAAAATAAAAGTAGATTATCCTTCGGCCGAAGAAGAATTCACGATCCTTTCCAATGCCGATAACCGTAAAGGCAAAGCCGAGTTGCAGGAAATATCGCCTGTATTATCCGCCAACGATGTTGAAGTATTAAAAGATAAAATACGTAATGTACAGATCGATGAAAACCTGATGAGGTATATTTCAAAAATAATACACAAGACCAGGTCCCACCCTTCTCTTTACCTCGGAGCATCACCAAGAGCCTCATTACACGCCATGAATGCGGCCAAAGCTTTTGCCGCCCTCAGGGGGAGAGACTTTGTCATACCGGAAGATATCAAACATGTACTCGAACCCATACTGCTTCACAGGATATACCTGACACCTGAAAAGGAACTTGAGGGTATCTTCGAAGACAGCGTCGCCAAAGAAATCATCAATGCTGTTGAAATTCCAAGGTAAACAAACCACGAAGTGAGGTTAATCAGAGAAATATTCATCCCGAAACGATTCTATGCTGCATTGAGTGGTATTATCATTCTATTTATTACCGGTTTCTTTCTCGACCCGATATATGTAATTGCTAAAATAGCTCTCGGGCTGTTTGCTCTGTTTTACATCACAGATCTGGTCCTGCTTTTTTACCGCGATAACGGTGATCTGCTGCTTCGAAGGGAAGTCCCGGACAGGTTGTCAAACGGGGATGAAAATGTTGTCAGGATTTACATCCAGAATCAAAAACCGTTTTCGGTAAATATCAGTATATATGACGAGGTTCCAGATCAATTTCAGCTTCGGAATTTTAAAATCGATTTAAACCTGAAGGCCTACGAAGAAAGAAAGCTGAGTTACAGCCTTACCCCAAAAACCCGCGGCGAATATGTGTTCGGACAAACGAACATAAGATATACTACTGAGCTGGGACTTGCGGGACGTCACAGCAAAAAAGGAGATAAAACGAAGATCGTACCGGTTTATCCGTCTTTCCTCCGAATGCGTAAATATGAACTGCTGGCTATTTCAAACCGGTTGTCCGAAGCCGGTATTAAACGGGTCCGCCGAATCGGTACACATTCCGAATTTGACCAGATTAAAGATTATGTGAAGGGCGATAATTACAGAACAATCAACTGGCGCGCTACAGCTAAACTGAACAAGTTAATGGTCAACCAGTACCAGGAAGAACGGTCACAGAATGTATATAATGTTATCGACAAAGGCCGACTGATGCAACTTCCTTTCGACGGCATGTCCCTTCTTGATTATGCCGTTAACGCATCACTTATCATGACAAATACGGCCATACAAAAACACGATAAGGCAGGATTGATAACCTTTAACACGAAAGTTGACACCTTTATAAAGGCAGAGCGTAAAAACGGGACACTGACCCGCATTATGGAAAACCTCTACAACCTGAAAACAGGATTCGACGAATCTGATTATGCCCTTTTGACTACAAGGGTCAATCATAGTATATCACACAGGAGTCTCATCATTCTCTACACTAATTTTGAAACGCTTTCATCTCTTCAGCGTCAATTAAAATTTTTTAAGAGCCTGGGCCGAAATCATGTTTTGCTAGTCGTGATTTTCGAGAACAGGGAAATTGAAGAAATGAGCCATGAGTCAGCAGAGACGCTGGAAAATATTTACGTCCAGACCATCGCAGCTAAACATGTACACGATAAGAAACTCACTGTACGAGAGCTGATGCGAAACGGTATTTACGCCGTTTTAACCAGACCGCAAGACTTGTCTGCAAACCTTATCAATAAATATCTCGAATTAAAAGATACAGGCAAATTCTAATTGAACCAACCAAAATGGAAGCCCAGCCTTAGAATATAAAGAACAATCAGGCCGGTAAAAAGGAGCACAACAGTTATCTTTCGCAGCTTCATATACAGCATTTTCCCGTTGACCGCCAAAGCAACATCGAAGGTAATGTACAAAGGAAGGAACATGACATTGAAATTGTAACCGAGTGCACGCCATATCCTGAACCTGGACAATTCATGAGTAGCCCTGGTCATGCCACAAAGAGGACAGTCAACATGAAAAAGATACCTGTGCAGGCACAACGAATGATCACCGCTAAAAAGATATGCATCCGGGACCAGTGCCACAACTAAAAATGCTGACAGGATTATAAGATATTTTATGAGGTAATTGGTTTTCATGGGAGACTGGTAAGCCACTAATATACGGCCAGGGCATGTATGACTTACAAAAATAAGAATGATACAATTAGATCCAACCACCGTGAAGATATTTTATTTCTTGGGGTTTAAGGGCAGACTAAAATAATCTCCACCAACAAAGCAGGCTTTGCAGCTACCTTCTTGTTATAAGCCGTAGGTTATTCGGAAATAATGGTAGACCAGACCTGCTTTAAACCTCACTCCCCTTCCGGCGATAACACCTTCATAAACAAATCCTCATTCGCTAAGAGTTTATCCTCATTTCCATAGACAATATAATTATGCTGTGCCACCAGGTCAGCCATCATATCGGCAAAGGCATGGATATCCTCTAATCTGGTGGAAAGGATCTCATCTTTTAACTGCTGGTTTCCTTCTTCGGTATAGCCGGCAAGGTAAAACCGGGTAGCTCGTCTCCCCTTTTGCTGGGGGGTCAGGGGATAATCATATAAGGAGATGGCTCCGATGATTGAGCTCGTCAGATTCTCTTCATCGGCTTGGTAATTCCTGAGGAAGTCCGGCGCACCTTCAAAAACATCAAGGGTTTTCCGCAGATTCGGATCCCGGTACGACATAAGGAAGAAATCCCCGGTTCTGCTGAAATAGCTAAATCCGGCATAGGCGCCCCCTTTCACCCGCACTTCCTCCTGAAGGTAATCCATATTCAGGATCTTATAGAGGACCCACATGTGACCATTATAGGGATAGCCCAGGGCACGGTAATTGGCGCCCAGAACCACATTCTGGACTTTGGAAGCAGATCTGAACCCTTCATTCTGCTTTTCCGGGATTAACTTCCAGTCTTGCAAAACGACCTCTTCTTCGGGAAAGGATTCAATACAGTTCTTCAAATCCGTTCCTGCTTTTCTGTAATCCTTCATCGCGGCTGTAACTGACACAATCACGTTGTCCCTGTTTACGATATCCGAGGATACTAATTCCATTGTACATACCAGCTCATTGGCCGCGTGTCCGAAATGATTATCCAGTTCCTTCAGAAACCAATAATAGCGGAAGCCTCCGGTAAGATCATCAAACATACCCTCTGAACAATTATATGATCGTATACGGTTTAGCAGAACCACCGGTTCGAGGTTTTCGATCTGGGATTCGATAGCGGCAATCTTCCGCTTCAGCAATTCATGTATTCGTGCCGTATCCTGAAAGTCTGTATGAAGAAGTATTTCAGAAGCCAGCTCTGTCATTTTTCCGGAATTTGCGATCATGGCTTTCATTGCTGTGCTGATCTTCGCATTCAGGATATCGGGATTTTCCTGTTCCGGAAAGGTCATGAGACTGACTTCAAAGCCTCCCGTATAGATGTTCAGCTCTTTTTCCAGTTCATCATAGCTGTACTTTTCTGTTCCCAGCTTACCCCAAAGTTCACTTAACAGAGCGGCGTAGGGAAGCTTTTCACCCGGAATAACCTGCAGATCAAACAAAAAGTCGGCATAAAGAATATTATTGGTAAAGGCATTGAAAAATAAGGATGGACTGCCTGCTATCCTGTGCAATTCCACGTTGTCGTACTCTGTTTTCGGATCAATATCTTCGATGGATAAATGAGGAATTTTAGCAAGGGCTTCCGGGGGATCCGGTGTTTCTTGTGCTGCAATAAGCTTACTGGTCAGCAGGATTAAATTTTGAATATCATCCTCATTGAGTGAAGCCTTAATATCAGCAAGCTTTTCATTAGTGTTCTTATTTCTAAGCGATTCCAGTCCGCATTCGGGGTTCAGGACAACCAAAACAGCATGCTTGTTATCCAGGATCTCATTCTTTATAAATTTCTCAAGGTCACCGGATGACAATGATTCGCGAATCCCGTTCAGATAAGCTTCATACTCTATGCCTGAATAAGGATCATTCTGATTCATCCATACTGGTAAGGCTGCCAATAAATGGTAAAGTTTTTTATTAACCCCTTCCCCTTCGCCAAGCTGAAATTCCAGCCTGTTAACAGCTCCTTCAACAGCCTTCTGATCCAGTCCTTCATCAACCGTCCGCTGCAATGTTTGACGTATAAGTTCAACAAACCTGCCGCTGTCTGACAGGTTTGCATTTTTCACAACTATGTTCAGCACAGGTTGCTTCAGATAACCGTCTCCCGTGCCATTGATATCACTTCCGATCCCCTCTTCCTGTATGGCCCGGCGCAAGAGTCCGGATTCCTGGTTAACCAGCACATCCATCAGAATCTGTAATTTATAGACCATGTCGGGTTCGGCTATGGTATTAAAAGCCATGCCAAAAGAAAGGATTGCCTGATCTTTGGTATCGGCACCCACGGGAAAAGAATAAGGTATTACCACTTCTTTCCAGGAATCGAAAGCCTTCTGCACAGGAATGTCCACTTCAATATCTTTTTTGCTGAAGTGTGACAGATAGGCCGAATCAATGAATGCCATTTCTTTTCCCATATCAGCATTTCCTGCCAGATAGATATAGCTGTTAGAGGGGTGGTAGTATTTCCGGTGATAATTGATAAAATTTACATAGGTCAGATTGGGGATGGAATCAGGATTTCCGGCAGATTCCTTACTATAGCAATTTTCCGGGAACAGCATGCGGATGGTTTCCGTATAGGTCAGATATTCCGGACTCGAAAAAGCCCCTTTCATCTCATTATAAACCACTCCCTTGTATACCGGAAGATCGGAGGGATCCTTCAATTCATAATGCCAGCCTTCCTGCATCATGATTTCAGGTTTTTCATAAATGAGAGGATAAAAAACAGCATCGAGATAAACGTGCATCAGGTTGAAATAATCCTTTTCATTGACACTGGAAACCGGATAAACCGTAAAATCCGGATAGGTCATTGCATTGATGAATGTGTTGAGTGATCCTTTCAATAGTTCATCAAAGGGACTTTTCACAGGGAAATTTTCGGAGCCGTTCAGCACGGAATGTTCAATGATATGAGGGGTTCCACAATCATCTTCCGGAGGGGTCCGGAAACCAATAGCAAAAATATTGTTCTGATCGCCGGAAGCTACTTTGAGAATTTTCGCACCCGTTTTATCATGTTCAAAATAATAACATACAGCATTCATTTCTTTGATGAAGCGCTTATCAAGAAGGGTATAGCCCGGGATTTCCGGATCCCGCTCACAGGAAGAAAGAAATAGCAGAGGCCATACCACTGCCATAATGCTCAGTGCAAAAAGGCCGGCAAACCTGTTTTTACTTTTTACTTGAAATATCATTTTGGAAAATTAAAATAAGCTGAAGTGTCTGAAGGTTATTCTTTTTTGGCTGGGGAAACAAAAGATACTAAAGAGGGTGAACCGGAATATCTTTTAAATCGAAGAAAACAAACATTCCCGGGGTAAGGCTGTCACATTTTTAAAAAACTTCAAGTTAATGCATATTAAATGCCGATGCAACAGCTAATTACAAAAATAAAGCGCGTTCAATATGTTCTTTAATATACCTGTCAAAAAATGAAAAATACTTTCATCTTCCGCTAGTTATTTCCACAAATCAACAAAAGCCCTCTTTACGTTCATAGATGATAACCCGGCGGGTATCGTTCAACATGGACTTCTCGATGTACCGATATCTATCGAAATGCGGACCCCTCAGAGTCCTTTTTATTATTCCAAGTTATTTATTCTCCCTTAATTTTCCATTTTTATTACTTCAAACGTGCAAATGGTAATTGTAAGCCCAACAAAAACCATAGCCTACCCCCAGCTCCAGTTTTCAACAACCTGAAACCCTCGATTGCCGCTCAATATCTACATATATCTTATTCGTGGTACGCCTCCACAATACTGTGTTCTTCTTGACGGGCTACGTGAACGGTAATATTTTATTCAGTTTCACTGCAAAATTCCTGCTTCTCCGTAATTTATGCGTCATAAAAATCAGGGTTCTGCATTTGCTTCCGGGCCCGGATCAGTCATCTCAATCAGTTCCCAAAGTTGAGATTTGACAATCCTGCGATATTTTCCGCTATTCCGTACCATTGCCTCCAGATCTGATTTTTCGGCATCACTTTTATCAGCGAATGCCTGGTCAAACCACTTCTGGTAATTGGTTGCCGCTAATTGTTCGGCGGATGAATAATCGTTGACGGTTATGGCATCGTACAAATCATCATCCCGTAACATCCGGTTCCAGACACTCCATCCCACCATTTGGTCATTATCGATTGCCATCTTATGCATCGGCATGTAGGCTGTCCGTTCCATGTTAAAATAGGCATCGGCGTCGTCGGCTTTCATAAAACTAACCAGCATGTATTTTATGTTAGGTTTAGTAGGAATGCCAAAAGCCAGGGCAATGGTCTCCGAATGTTTAAGATCCCTGGCTTCATTGGTTTTACGAAGGATATCTTCAGTTTTATTACCCCATACTTTCCTGAAATCGTCCATTGTTAAGGAACTGAGCGCTGAAGGTAAATCCCTGAATATATTAGCAGTTACAAAATTATACGGGCTTTCAGTGCCTGTATTGTGAACATAAAACAATTCCCATCCGATCATTTTACCTTCGTTCACAAGATTCTGGTGGACTTGTTTCCATTGTGTTTCAACTGAAACATAATTTTCATTTCCACCGGGAGCAACTTTCATGTAGTTGAGAACAACTACCTGGGCAAATGACATTGGAGCCAAAATGCCCAATAACAACACAGCCAATAGTTTTTTCATTATTGCATAGATTAGTGATAATACATCAACAACTGGAGGGGAATTAGGTTCATTATCAATGGATTATAAACCTCGTGTGTATGGAGAGGGAGGAGGGATATTTGGGGGCGTGGAGAGGGGGCACGGGAGAGGGGGCACGGCTGTGCGCCCCTACGGGATCCATCATTCCGGTTCATTGTAAAAATTTTCCAGATGCTGATCGGCAAATTTTTGCAGCTTAATAGCAATGTCCGGATGTTGCAAAATTACATTCGTGGTTTCGCCAGGATCATCCTTCATATCGAAAAGGGATAAGCCAATACTTCTGGCATCATATTTTCCCGGCAGACCATCTTTTCCGGGTACAGCCAGCGACCTGTAATTATGAGGCAGGTGCAATTTCCAGTGCCCGTCACCGGTCATCACAACTTCAAGATGGTCGACAATGGAAAAGGCATAGTAATCATGCGGATTCACCGCACCGGGTTTTGACATGACGATGTCGGTAACATCCATACCATCAATATCATTGACCGGCAGTTCAGCCCCGGTGATATGGGAGATCGTGGGTAAAAGGTCTATCGTGCAAAAGGCCTGATCCGACACTTTACCAGCAGGAATCTGTCCCGGGAATTTCATAATACAGGCAGAACGCGTTCCCCCGTCGAACGATGTGGCTTTGGCTTCGCGGAATGGTGTTTTTCCGGCATGATTGCCATAAGCCACCCATGGACCATTATCGGAAGTAAAGATTACAAGCGTATTTTTATCCACCCCGTTTTTCTTAAGAGCATCCA
>DASQZK010000341.1:0-5204 GCA_035638735.1 Bacteroidales bacterium | reverse complement strand
ATCTGCTTCTTTGAGCTCTGTGAAAGTAGGATTCAGGACAAACTCAACATTGATACGTCCGACCCGTACTTCCGAGATAGGACCGGCGAAAGGCACGTCGGAAACGGATATGGCTGCAGAAGCGGCAAGACCGGCAAGGGCATCAGGCATGATGTCCGGATCGGCCGATATCAGGTTAATGGTCACGAAAGTCTCAGCATGATAATCTTCCGGGAACAGCGGTCTGAGAGCCCGGTCAACCAGTCGTGCAATTAGAACTTCATAATCAGAAGGTCTTGTCTCCCTCTTCATAAACCCGCCCGGAAAACGACCGGAGGATGCAAATTTCTCTTTGTAATCTACCGATAATGGCATGAAATCGACGTCTTCCCTGGCTTCGCTGGCAGATACGACAGTGGCGAGAAGCATTGTCCTTCCCATTTTAACCACGACCGAACCATTAGCCTGTCTGGCAAGTTTACCAGTTTCGATGGTAATTTCTCTTCCATCGCCCAGGTCAATCGTCTTTTGATACGCGTTAATCATTTTTTCCTTGATCTAATTAATTTCTATTCTGAATTATAGCAAAAAAGGCAATTCTTTCAATTGCCTTTTGCGATGTTTTTACTTCCTGAGTTTCAGGGCTTTCAGCGTTTCCCTGTAGCGTGTGATTTCCTGTTCTTTCAGGTAATCGAGCAAACGCCTTCTTTTACCAACAAGCTTAAGCAGAGCACGCTGCGTACTGAAATCCTTTTTATTTGAATTCAGATGCTGCGTCAGGTGATTAATCCTGTAGGTGAAAAGCGCAATTTGTGATTCGGCTGAACCTGTATCTTTTACTGATTTTCCGTAAGATTTGAAAATGTCCTGTTTCTTCTCTGCACTTAAATACATTATTGTTCTCTTTATAATTTATGTTAATGCTTTTTCAAATTCGAACTGCAAAAATATTCATTTTTTTTATAATCGCAATAGCTAATCAAACATTTCTTTTTGAGCCGATTAAATAAACGCATCAGGATGGATATTGTTCACCCTGTCTTACGGCATCTGTCCGGTCGGGATCTGACTTCCTTCTTCCCTGTTTACAGTTGAATAACCCGGATACTTACCGGCGTTTTCGATCACCGGCCTGGTAATGGCAGTGCGCCGGCCTGCCTGAACAATTACTGTCGCGCCAACCTGTTACGCCAGGAGATCAGGACGATTTTTATGTGACAAAATCGCCTGAAATGATTTTTTTAAGTCGTTCGACCTGTCGGCGTGTCCCCAGGACAAACAGGCGGTCGTGTGGTGTCAGGAAGACCTCCGGAAGGGGATTGATCAGGTACGAATTATCTTCTCTTTTCATCCCGATTATGTTGGCACCCGATTCATTTCTGATATCAAGTTCACGGATGGATTTACCGGCGAAGCAGGCGGCGAGGTTTTCACAGCTGATTTCTTCGAGCGCCACATTTTCAGAACTCTGGAGCATGACATAATCGAGAAATTCAACCACATCAGGTTGAGCAACCAGTTTAGCCATTCGTTGTCCGCCGATCCGGTCGGGCATAATGACATTGGTGGCTCCCGCCCGCTTCAGCTTAATGTCTGACTGTTCAATGGAGGCCCTGCTGATGATGGTCAGGCCGGGATTTATCTCACGGGCACTGAGGACAACGAAAAGGTTGTCGGCATCCATAGGCAGCGTCGTAATCAGGGCTTTGGCATCTCTAAGGTTGGCCTGGTGAAGCGTTTCCTCAAGGGTCGCATCGCCTTCGAGGTACAGGATATTTGATTCACGGAGTTTCTCCAGCGCAGATGGATCCTTTTCAACGATAATAACCGGTACATTATGTCCGGCCAGCTCTATGGCCGCTTGTTTGCCATTGCGGCCATAACCGCAGATAATAACGTGATCCCTGAGTTTTTCTATTTGCCTTTTCACTTTGTTGTCCCTGTAATAGTTTCTGAATACTCCGTCGATAACATACCTGGTGAAGGTCGTTGCCGCATAAGCAAAGATACCAAAACTAAAAATAATGAGAAAAGCAGTAAACCACATCCCTTCAGGATCGAGTTCCTTTACCTCCTTAAACCCGACTGTTGCGATGGTAATAACGGTCATAAAAAAAGCTTCGGTAAAGCTGTAACCCATAATACTGTAACCGGTAATCCCAATAAGTACAATGAATACAAGCAAGGCGAAGGCAATATATCCGGTATTGAGGTTAGTATCTCTTCTCATATTGTTTATGAAGTATCTTATGTCCGAAAAGACAGTCGAGACATCTTTGCCGCACACAAAAACGGGTTTCAAGATGAATGACCGCCTGAGAATCGAAGGCGTTTTCCGACTTAATTCCAAATGTATCCCATTTTTTTGTAATTTCATTATTCTCGGGGGGGAGATCTTCGAGGAATTCAATGGTTTGCCTGCTCAGATTGTCATTCCGGGAAAATTTAGCATAGGCAAAGAGTAGTGGGATAACTGCATTAATGATTAACACATCGATTGTCCTGTTGCCTGGTATCGTTAATTTCCTCCGGCCGGGCCTGCCGTAGAGAAAATGATCGATCCAGTAATTCTTTGTATGTAATGACAGGTGTTCACGGATAGCGCTTACTTCAGTGGCGTCTTTGATCTTCTCGAACAAAGGGAAAGCGTTACAGACCAGGTTCAGGAACTGCGGAATACGTGCGGTAGGGAAGCCCGCCGGCCTGGAGCGCATAAATTTCCACATGTGTTTTTCGGGCAGGGGCTGTGGCAGTATTTCCTTCAACGACTGGTACTCTCTCATGAGCATCTCGTAGTAGGGGTCATCGGTGATTAGTTCATCCAGGAATCCGGCCTGTCCGAAGAAGGCCGCGTTGATGGTTAACGGATTATTCCGGTTTCTCAGGATAAATTTCAGGGGTATACTTCCGGCCAGCAGCCGGAAGGGTTCCTTATTTAGCTTCATACCAAAGGCGGCTGCCAGTGCTTTATAAAGGGCATCCTCCCAGTCGTAATGATTTTCACGAAGGACGTCTTCAACAGTCCGGCATTTTTCACCCAGGCGTTCAAGCATAAGCTTGCCGGTCCAGTCACGGATAAACACCTTGTCGAGACCTGCTATTTCGCCGGAGCAAATTCGGTTGATCCGGTTATTGGTAAGCGCCTGGTATTTTTCCAGGACAGCCGGGCTGAAATTAAGCCTTACGCACGGGATTTCTTCGCCATTCTTCCTGAATACAGCCAGGTCATTGTCGTACACAACATGGAGGATGACACTGTCATATGCTTCATCATTTTGATGGCCATGCCTGATCCAGTCCGAAGCCTTTACGTGGACTTCGACATTGCCGGCCCATACTGTCTGTCCAATCCGGATACGCGCATTAAAAAAGTCGGGGCCCGAGCTGAAATTGTGTATGCCGGTGTCGATAACCTCAACCACTTCGTGGCCGCAGTAGAGATATTCGGTGTGAAAAAATCGGTATTTCCAGATGTAATGGAGGAATTCTTCTTTAATTTTTTTCATGATAAACGGGTATTGCATATACCCTTTATGGGATAAGTACCCTGTTTATCGGTGGTCAGATCAAAGAATTTTTTTCTTTTTCAGGTAGGTTTCCATCTCGGCCTTTATTTCAGCGGCTTTATCGCGGGCCGCCACGTCGAATTTATTCGTGATGTCGGCATAGATAATAGCACGGCTGGAGTTGACCAGAAGACCACCCTGTTTGTTCAGCCCATGCATTGAAATATCTTCAAGGTTTCCGCCCTGGGCTCCAATACCGGGAACGAGCAGGAAATGATCGGGGACAATTTTTCGGATCTTTTTCATCCATTCAGGTCGTGTGGCGCCGACCACGAACATCAGGTTATCAGTATTACCCCATTCTGCAGCCGTTTGGAAGACCTGTTCGAACAGGTAATGTTTCTTTCCATTGATTTTCAGCAGCTGAAAATCTTCAGCGCCCTCATTGGATGTCAAACCCAGCAGGATGACCCATTTCTCGTTATACTGTAAAAACGGTGTCACACTGTCGCGTCCCATATATGGCGCCACGGTCACAGCATCAAAATCCATGTGGTTATAAAAAGCCGAGGCGTAGAGTCGCGAAGTATTCCCGATATCGCCGCGTTTGGCGTCGGCAACGATGAACAGTTCAGGGTAATTACTCCTGATGAAATTCACAGTCAGTTCCAGGCTCATCCATCCGGCCGTACCCAGGCTCTCGTAAAAAGCCAGATTGGGCTTGTAGGCAACAGCAAGATCAGCCGTTGCTTTAACGATAAGCTTATTGAATTCAAAAAGAGGATATTCGGCATCAAGGAGAAACTTCGGTATCCGGTTATAATCAGAATCGAGGCCTATACACAGATAGCTTCCTTTTTCCCTGATCTGATTGAATAATTGCCTGGCATTCATGGATGGTAGTTTATGCTTATTCGATTCCGCTCTCTTTTAATTTTTCGAGATTCTCAGCCATCTGGAGTTTTTCTATAATTTCTTCAATGTCACCGTTCATCACCGACTGGAGATTATACATGGTGAGGTTGATGCGATGATCGGTAACCCTTCCCTGGGGATAATTATAGGTTCTGATCTTCGCCGACCGGTCGCCGCTGGACACCATCGTTTTCCGTTTGGAAGCGATTTCATCCATTCGTTTTTGATATTCAAGGTTATAAATCCGGGTTCTGAGCTCCTTCATGGCCTTCTCAAGATTTTTGATCTGGGATTTTTCGTCCTGACAGGTCACCACTACCCCCGACGGGATATGGGTAAGCCTGATAGCCGAATAGGTGGTGTTCACCGACTGTCCGCCCGGACCCGAGGAGCAGTAGGTATCCTTCCTGATATCGCTGTCCTTCAACTCGATGTCGAACTCATCTGCTTCAGGCAGCACGGCAACGGTGGCCGCGGAGGTATGTACCCGGCCCTGGGTCTCGGTCTGGGGAACACGCTGAACGCGGTGAACGCCCGACTCGTATTTCATGATACCATAAACACCATGGCCGGTGACATCCATGATCAGTTCCTTGTAACCACCTACGGTCCCTTCTGTAAAACCAGTCACTTCGTACTTCCAACCTTTGTTTTCGATATACTTCGTATACATCCTGAATAAATCGCCGGCAAAGATACTGGCCTCATCACCACCGGTGCCACCGCGAATTTCGACAACAGCATTCTTCTCGTCTTCCGGATCAGTGGGAAGTAACAGGAGCTTTATCTTCTCCTCCAGCGGGT
>DASQZK010000340.1:0-5242 GCA_035638735.1 Bacteroidales bacterium | reverse complement strand
CGCCCGGTAAAAAATACGACTACGGTATAAATGCTGTACACTATCCCGAAAAGCAATGCCAAAAGCCCCAGGTGAACAGCCAATCGCAGCGGTTTGGAACTGAAAGACGTAATACCGTTAATTCCTAACCGGAACAAGGCCCTTAGTGTCCATTTTGTAGAACCGGCATTCCGTTCGGCAGCCACATAAGATACCGAACTTTGCCTGTAACCCATCCAACTCACAAGCCCCCGCATGAAACGGTTCTGTTCGTCGATCTGCAAAAAGGCGTCCACCGCTTTGCGGTCCATCAGCCGGAAATCGGAATATTCAAAATCCATGTCAACATCGGAAAGGTAGTTGATTATCCTGGCAAAGAGCCTCAAGGTGAACTGTTTAAACCACCCGGCATCCATGTTCGATTCCCGCCTGGTATTCACGATATCAAATCCCTTTTCATATTCGCTGATCATATCATGAATGACTGACGGGGGATGCTGACCGTCTGCATCCATGATAACCACCACATCACCTTTCGCTTCCGCAAGTCCGGCCATCATCGCGGCCTGTGCGCCGAAATTCCTTGATAACCTGACACCCCGGACCCGCTCGTCCGATCCGGAAAGTTGCCTGATCTTGTCAAAGGTGGCATCGCGACTACCGTCATCTATAAATATGATCTCGAGGAAATTTTCATAACCAGGCAGAACCCTGATTATTTCATTGTAGATATATTCGATATTTTCTTCCTCGTTAAAGGCGGGCAAAACAATACTGATAAACATAATAATTTTGTTCTGGCATATCCTGGTTAAAGATATAAAGATAAATTTAAGAATTTTATTAATTACTGAAGCTGTTTCCAGTCGATTAGATCAACAAACTTATGAAATACCTGCGGGCTAAAAGATTTATACTATTTTTGTTGTGTATTGAACCAGATTGAAAGAATCCATGAGCAACCCATCAACCACTATAGTCATCCCTGCTTTCAACGAAGAAGGCGCCATACGTGGCACGCTGGAAAAGATGATCGAAGCCGGGATGCATAAAAAATACGAGATCCTGTTTATCGACGACGGCTCAACCGATAATACGTATTCCATCGTGCAGGAATTCCCGGTCAAAGTGTACCGGCATAATTTGAACAAGGGGTACGGTGCCGCATTGAAGACAGGTATCCGCAAGGCTAAAGGCGAAAAGATCATTAT
The DNA here is from genome assembly GCA_035638735.1 of Bacteroidales bacterium. Lineage (GTDB taxonomy): Bacteria > Bacteroidota > Bacteroidia > Bacteroidales > DASQZK01. The sequence goes on along the minus strand of DASQZK010000340.1, from coordinate 4,052 downwards.
CATGGACAGCGACGGCCAGCACGACCCGGCTTACGCCGATAAAATCGATGCCTTGCTCGAAGAAAACGACATGGTTATCGGTGAACGCACGAAGGATTCACACCGGGTAGCCAACAGGACCCTTGGCAAAGGACTGATCCGTAAAGTGGGCGAATACCTGGTTGAACAAAAGCTTCCCGACTTTAACTCGGGCCTGCGCGGTTTCCGGAGAGCGCATATCTATGCCATGCTCCACATGATGCCCAACGGTTTTTCTTTCTCCACCACCTCCACCCTGGCCTTCATCAAAGAAGGGCTCGACATTGCCACCTTCCCCATCGAGGTCACTGAACGCCTGGGTCGGAAGAGCAACGTGAAATTTTTCAAAGACGGCACCAAGACCATGCTCCTCCTGTTTCGCATCATCATGCTCTTCAACCCGCTGAAAATATTTTTCCCGGCCAGCTTCGGCATTTTCCTCTTCGGCATCGCTTTCGGCACCTTCGGCTATTACCGTTTCGGGAGGTTTGCCAACAGCGCCGTCATCCTGGTTATCCTTGGCATGTTCCTTTTCTTCATTGGCCTGCTGGCCGACCAGATATCAATCATGAACCGCCGTAAAAGCTGATATTCATGGCACAACGAACCTGGACCGACCGTGATGTTGAAGCCCATTGGGATCGTGTAGCCGCTATTTACGTAGAGGAAAATAACCGGGTGAAGAATGCCCATGACCAGCGGTTCAGGGAAACAGTGCGTCACCTGGATCTTAAAGACGGCATGAAGGTTTTGAATATTACAAGCCGTGACGGAGAGGCCGACGATTATGTGAAGGCAGGTGCCGGCCAGGTCAACGTGATCAATGCCGAAATTTCATCTAAACTCATGGAGGTGGCAAAATACCTGCGCCCGGCCATACACCAGGTGAAGATCAGCACGTATTCCAACCTGCCTTTCGACGATGAAAGTTTCGACCGCATCATCAGCCTTGAGACGCTTGAACATGCCGCCGAACCGCAGGTTTTCCTCCGGGAACTGAACAGGGTGGCCAAAGACGGGGCGAGAATGGTGCTCAGCTGCCCGCCGGCCACATCGGAACTGCCCTACCAGGTGTTCACCTTTTTATTCGGGGGCCACGGCGAAGGGCCTCACCGTTTCCCCCCTTCCCGCAAAGTAAAAAAGTGGCTTAAGGAAAATGGCTGGAAGTTGCTGCTGCACAAAGGAACGGTCCTGATACCGGTCGGGCCGCCATGGCTGCAGGACCTGGGTGAGAAAATACTGGAGAAGACGCAAAGAACATGGATTTCAGAACTCGGAATACGCCAATTTTATGTCTGTGAAAAAGCATAACAGGGAACTATATAGCATCATGCGCTCCGAACTATGCAACCGTTGCGGATCCTGCGTGGGATTGTCAGGTGGTAAAATTGCCTTTGGTGACCGCGAGGGCAGATACCTCCCTTATCTCAAGGAAGAACTCACCGATGAAGAACACGAGCGCCTGCTGAACGCCTGCTCCGGGAAATATTTTTCCTTTCCGGAATTCAACCGGCATTTTTACGGCGATGCTTCACATTACCACACCTACCTCGGATCGTATGAATCGCTCCGTACGGGCTTTTGCACAAATGAAGTCATCCGTAGAAATTCAGCCAGCGGTGGTCTTATTTCATCAGTGCTTATCTATCTCCTTGAGAAAAAAAAGATCGACGGGGCCATCGTCACCAGGATGTCGCATGATGAACCATGGCTTACCGAACCGTTCATTGCCACGAGCAAAGAAGACATTCTTGAGGCTGCCCAGAGTAAATACATCATCACCTCGGTAAACGAGATACTGGCAGAGAGCAGGGATTTCAAGGGCCGGCTGGCTTACACCGGCCTTCCCGGACAGGTCCAGTCGGTACGAAAACTCCAGAAAGCCGGTGATCCGGCAGTAGCCAACATCGCGTATATCCTGGGACCGTTTTACGGGAACACGCTATACTTCTCATCGGTAAAAAGCTTTTTAAGAAGTTACGGGGAGAAAGACTACCACACTATCAACAAGCTGTGGTTCCGCCATGGTGAATGGCCTGGCAACATGAGGGTGGAGATGAAGTCGGGGCATTCGTTCGAACTGAAAAAATTCCATGCCAATTACCTGATCCCGTTTCACATCGTCAAAAACAGCCTGTATTGTACCGACCTGAGTAACGAATTCACCGACATCTCGGGCGGGGATGCCTGGGCACCCGACTATGAACAACGGGGAAAAGGGTTCTCACTGGTTATCGGCCGGACAAAAAAAGGCGAAGCACTGTTAAAGGACATGATGGACGAAGGTTGGCTGAGCCTCGAAGATATCACCGAAGAAGAAGCTATCACGATGCACTCGCACGGGTATGATTTAAAAAAACGGGGGAGTTTTATCCGTATTAAATTCAGAAAATGGACAGGCAGGGCTATCCCCGATTACGGTTACCGTCTGAAGGGATTCCCATTAAACCGGTACTTCATGGAAATGGCTATCAGCTTTCTTTTCCTCGTTCTGGGTACGCGGCCGGCAAGATGGTTTGTTGAACAATTATCTCCGGCTTTCGTAGGGAGGATTTTTGAGAAGTCGCGAACAGCATGGAAACGTTCCACCCATTCCATAAAACGGAAAAACCTGCAATGAGAAAAAGTATCCGGCGCATATTGTTTGTCCTCCTGCACAGCCTGGGATTCGTGCTTCTTTACCTGGTAGTGAGGAAACTCGACTGGGGACATTTTTTCGAACTCATCAAGACCTTTCCCTGGTGGTCGTTCGGCCTCGGGCTTGCCATGCTCATGCTCGTATACCTTTTGAAATCATGGCGCTGGTATATCATTAACAAAGCTTTCGGCATTGATATTCCTTTCGGGACTACCCTCACGTTCTTCCTCGTATCAGGATTCCTGAGCGCCATCACGCCGGGGCGTATCGGTGAGTTCTCGAAGATCTTCTTCATAAGCCGGAAATATCCCGTATCGTATTCGCAATCGACCTCATCGGTATTCCTCGACAGGATTTGGGATGTACTGGTTCTTAGTCTTATGGGCGGCGCAGGCATCCTGTTTTTCTTCAGCCGGTTTCAGACCGGTATTGCCACCATAGTGATCATTCTTCTACTTTTTGCCGGATCCTTGCTGGCCGTCCTGGTTCCGTCACTGTTCTTCAGACCGGCCGTCTTTTTAACCGGGCGTTGGCCCGGGCTTCAGAATGAACTGGTCGTGGTCGAAAGATTATGGAAAGAGAACCGGACCAGTTTTTTCATCCCGGCCTTCATCCTTACCATCCTGGCCTTCCTGGTACTGGCCTCCATACCGGTTATCTTCACCACGGCAACAGGCACGTCTCTGCCCTACCCTGCTTCGGTGAGTGCCGTGGCCGTATCAAACATGCTCTCGTTCATCCCGGTAACCGTAGCAGGTTTCGGTACGCGCGAATATGTCTTTATCAAAGTATGGCAGGTTTTGGGTAAAAGTGCGGAGGTAGCCGTGACTATTTCGACCGTATATTTTATGGCCACCTACCTGGGATCGATTTTGATTGGTGGGATCATATACCTGGTCAGGTTCAGGAAACATTTCTCCATGAAAGAGATACGGAAGAATATCGAGGCCGACTAGAACGGTTTGCCTTCCATTTTCATTTCAGCCACCCTGTCTACAACCATATTCATCGATGAGTCGACCGTAATATCATTTTGTTTTGCGTACCGCCGGATCTCTTTCATGAGCTGAGGCCTTGAAAGTACTTCATTCCGAACCGAGTCACGAGCTTGTTCCTTCGTCATGTTTTTAAGTATTTCAAAGTTATCGCTGGTATGGTAATAATAATAAATACCTTTCCGTGCCAGCACCATATCGGGTATCGACAGCTTTTTCCAGTAGGATGACTTTGGGTGCATGCTCATAAAATTATTCCAGTATGCTTCGCGGGTCATACCCAGGTAGTGGATTAGTCCGCGTTGATACTGGAGTGTCTGGAAGAAGTTGACATACACCAGGAATCCTCCAATGATAAAGACGGCCAGTTTTACAACGAGTTTCCGTTCAAGCGCCGTATG
>DASQZK010000339.1:0-8556 GCA_035638735.1 Bacteroidales bacterium | reverse complement strand
GGAACAGTAGTATAAACCTGTTATTTACCGGCATACCACAATCCCCGCCGCCAGGCATGGTCCCTGAGCCTCAACAATAAATCGGCAGGCAGGTCTTCCAGTTCCGAAACATCGGTATTCATCACGGCCTGCTCCTTGTTTCTCATGCCGGGGATGACTGTACTGACAGCTTCCGGAGCTAGTGCAAATTTTAGCGCTACCTCCGGAAGAGAGTAGCTGGTCGATGCAATCTCTTCCCTGATCCCGGATACACGTTGCACCGCACGGGCAAGACGATCTCCGGCGAAATAGAGGTGTCGGAAATCGTCCTCAGGAAAACTATCACCGGCTTTGTATTTACCCGAGAGTACACCCTCGTCGAGGGCAACCCTTACAATGATTCCTGTGCCATGTTCGTGGGCCACCGGGAACAATTCAGCCATTGGTTCCTGCTCAAAAATATTGTAAATCACTTCAACCACATCCACCAGTCCATCCCTGATCAGTTCGATAGCACAGTTCTGATCATGTTCCGGCGTCGAGATGCCCACCGCCCTGATCTTACCTTCCGACTTCATTTCACCAAGCACCTCCAGGGCTTTGGGGTTCCGGTTCCATGCCCTGGTCCATGTATGTAAAAGCAATACGTCGATGGTTTCAGTACCCAGGTTTTTCATCCGCTCTTCAACGTTCTCACGGATGTATTTCTCCGGATACCTTTCGTCGATGTCACAATACGGTGTCGGAGGCCAGGGACCACTCACGGGAGGTGTTTTGGTGGTCACAAACACATCCTCTTTCCGGTTGCGAAGGACTTCTGCGATGATGCGTTCACTTTTACCGTCTCCATATCCGGCGGCTGTATCGATAAAATTCACGCCCTGGTCGATGGCTGCCCGGAGGGCTTCAACAGAATCAGTCTCTCGTTGTTTCCCCCAGCTCCCGCCAATAGCCCAGGCACCAAAGCCGATTTCTGATATGTTCATTCCGGTCTTGCCAAGGTTTCTGTATTTCATAGTAAACTGTCTTTTGGGTTCATTAATTTTGAAACATCACAACCTACATGGAAAGCCAATATGACCGGCATAAGCAGGCAGATGATGCATGGTTATACACCTTTGTGTTAAAACCTGCTTCGGCCACTAAAGTTCTCCGTGTGTCACATCCTTTTTGAATATTGAGGCATCAGATATTATCTTCATACGCTTGAAACCGGAGAAATACAAGCCAAGCATGAAGGGAATAAAAAGGGTGAGTAATAGTGGTACCTGAGAGAGCAGGATGAAGTCGTAAGCTCCATGTAGCAGGAATGGAATAATAAAAGCTTTTCGAAGGAAAATATGCCTCTTGTGAGGAACCATGTGAGCAATACCAAGATAATAGCCCATGGTAATACCAAAGAGGGCATGAGCAGGCACGGCTGTCAAGGCACGGGTAAGAGCTACCCCCACTCCGCCGCTGGCCACGTACATCACGTTTTCGACAGCGGCAAACCCAAGCGAGACAAAAACGGCATACACAATACCATCAAATTTCTCATTGAAATTCGGGTTCTTCCACACCAGAATATACAGGGCAAGAAATTTGAATAATTCCTCGGTAAAACCGGCAACCACGAAAGCGGTATATCCAGCTCCTGACAACTCACCCACGGCAGGCTTAAGGGCGGTAAGCAATGTTTCAACAACCATGACGGGGATAACCATGAGTCCTCCCGCAACCAGGGACTTCACGAGTAAACTGACAGGTTCTTTTTCATACTTATCCCTGAACCAAACGTATGTAAGAATAATGAAAACAGGTGATAGGGATAGAATTAAAACCTTCATGGCCAGGGAGTGAATGGAGAAGGACCAATTGTATATCGGTCAAACGGGTTATATGGATTGAAATCAGAATATGAGTTTCCGTCCATCCTGAGTGATGCGCCAATGGTAAGATGATCGCCGAGTTTGAACATGGAGCCAATCGTAAAATTATCGGACATATAGGGTGAAAATGGCATGTTCAAAGGCAATTTCCCAAGATGCTTTACGCCTTCACCGTACAAGAGGATATGATCGTTAACCTTGTATGAAGCAGAACTAAACATGGTGACAATACCACCGGAGGGTATACGTCCTGTTTCCTGCATGAAAGGTGCAAGAGGTCCTGCGAAACGTGTTAAGGAGGCTCCGCCATGTAGGTACAAACGTTGGGAAAGCGGGAGTGTAAAGACTGGTGTAACAGAGATGGCCGATACGGTGCCAAATTGTTGGGAGTACATCATACTGCTTCCAAGATTCACGTTCCATCCGGGCTTCAACAATATGCCTTTCTGAGGGCTGGTGACCGCCGGATTACGCCCTGCAGGATTAATCATCCCTGATGTGTTGTCCTGGGCATTCAGTCCTGCGCCAGACATAACCAGCATCAACACTGAAAATATGTGAATCTTCAAATTCATCATCATAAAAACGTTTCCGGTAAATTAATGTTTCACGGTCCGCTTTCTTTAACCTTTCTTAACCCGGCATTTGTAAAAACCGGACACTAGCATGGTTATGAAAATCATGTTAAAAATAAAACTTTCCTTTTTAACAACAAAAGATGGCGCCGGCATTAACAGTTGCTGCCAGGATTGATTGCCTCCATTGGTCCTGTCCTGCATTTTCACAAGGGATTGTGTCACCGGGACACAACCTCCTTGGAAAAGACAGGAAGAAGAATAAGAAAATAAACCAATGATCACATCAGAGAGATATCCTCTGCAGTATATGTTTTTGACAATTTAAGATTGAACCATGCTGCAATTATACCGGAAAGTCCACGGGAACTTACTTACCGGCCGAAGTACGTGAATCAATCTGTGGTTAAGGAACGACTTCGTCACAGATCACATTTCCGGGAATAAGTCAGATTGCCTGTATGGGGACAGGGAATCACGCAGAAAAACAACCCGGACCTGCAAAGGCATATTATAATCGGTAGCGCAGGTTTTCCTGGTCAATACAGATAGCCGGAAACTTCAGCATTGCCCGGCTAATACTCATTAAAGTTGAAAGGGATACCAATTTTGCTCTGGATGATCTCCCCCAGTTCCAGTATTTCAGGATCGTCGTAATCGAAGTACCAGTTTACAACAGCTGAATAACCTTTTCGCGAGTTCAGGACTTTCAGATCATTGAGAATATCGAAAATATACTTTACAGAGGCTGTATCGATATAATCAAACTTAAGATTTATCTCCGTCAATTTTTCAGGTTTCTGGATATAATCCTTTACCCAACTCTTTACCGGGGTAAAGAAGACTTTCGGATCATTGGTAATGGAACAACCGTTAAAGTCCAGTTTACCCGGAGAGCAGCTTACTTCAAGCGTTTTAGCTGTTTTGTCAATGGTGAGATCTTTCATTCAGTTCGCGTCGCATTGAATTTCAAATAAAAGTAACCATTAATTGCTGAAGAAAGTTCATTATCTGAACATTTTGACATACGTGATAAATATTTAGATAATCAGGGGGTATTACTATTTGAATGGGAGGATTACCAGAAAATGGTCAATATCAACTAATAAATAAGGATGGAATTTTCTTACCTGTAATATAAAATCGTTTAACCAAGTAATACTCCTCCTGATCAAAACGGACCCTTAATGATGCTCTGACAGCTATGAGATAAGGGAAGTATTTCGGAACTTGCTCACTAAAGAAGAACACCTCAAACTGCGACTAATGAGCAAAATCGTCAGCAAGCTAAACGACTACCGCATTAACAGTAAAGGGAAAATGAAACTGGTTCTCGATGCTGTTGAATTTCTTGCTGTCATCATTTCATTTCCAATATCAATTTTCATTGTTAAAAAGTTTTTCATTCCCTCATGGGACATTAATATTTCGGTCACCTGCCTTTTCAGTGCCTATCTTATTGTTTCCTGGTATGTACTATCACGTATCACTGCCATGGCTAAGATACCCCGGACGCAGAGATACATCACTCTGATCTTCCAGTTTATCAGGGTTAATTTTATCATACTCTTTGCCCTGTTGTTCATCAAAGTGGCCTTCAGGCTGACCTCCATCCCTCTTGCTTTCATTTTTACTTATGTATTACTTACATTAACCAGTACACTTTTTATCAGGCTTAACTCGTATCGTTTCCTTCAGATTTACCGGGCCAATGGTTACGATCTGCACCATGTGTTGATCATTGCAGATTCATTCTCCGACCGGGTAATAGAAAGACTGTTTCACCAAAAGGAATGGGGCTTCCAGATAAAAGGCATTATCACAAATTCCAAGTTGATAAAAGCCAAGTACAGTAAGGATATTCCGATAATTGAATGGCCTTCCGACATAAAAGCTATTATTGACCGAAACGTTATTGATGAAGTCATTTATTGCAAAAGCGCTATTGACGATCAACAGGTGAAAGAGATTTCTGAAATTTGCAATGAAGTGGGCGTCATCTTCCGTATGCAATCGTCCGTTTCCCCCCTGAGTCCGCTGCAACTTCAGCTGAAAACACTGAATAATACAGACCAGCTGACCCTGGTGGATATCCCCTCCAATAACCTGTCGCTTATACTCAAAACGGTTACGGATATCTATTTCTCGTTCTCAGCCCTTGTGCTTCTGTCACCGGTTATGCTCATGTTAGCCATCATCATAAAACTGGATTCCAAAGGACCTGTATTTTTCAAACAGGAAAGAATAGGCCTGAGAGGACGTAAATTTCAGCTATATAAATTCAGAACCATGGTGATTAACGCTGAAAAGATGCTCGATAATCTGAAAGACAAAAACCAGGCTGACGGACCTGTTTTCAAAATTAAAAAAGATCCTCGTATTACCAGGATTGGCTTAATCCTCAGAAAAACCGGTCTGGACGAAATACCTCAGTTTTATAATGTCCTAAAAGGCGAAATGTCGCTTATCGGCCCCCGGCCACCACTCGAATCTGAAGTAAGATGTTATGAAAGATGGCAGTTAAGACGATTGTCGGTAAAACCTGGTATAACCTGCACCTGGCAGGTGATCCCAAACAGGAATGAAGTCAAGTTTGAAAAATGGATGCGCATGGACCTCAACTATATCGACAACTGGTCGCTTATAAAGGATTTTCAGCTGATTTTTAAAACGATCAGAACCATATTCCTTGCAGGAGGACGTTAATATTTTTCATCTCTTCTATCTTTTTGTATTGTTTTTCTCAGCGCAAGGGGGTTGTCTCAAAAGTCACCATAAAATTTCTGATACTTACAACTTGAAAATAGCCACCCCAACATACACCTAAATCTCCTGAAAGGGGACTTCATACTCCGGAAAAAACAACATTCCCGACCTTCTTCTCATCTATGATTTAACAATTATTAACCATAATTGCAGGCAGTGGTATTGCCGGGCTGGCAAATTTATTGTTAGTCTTTACAGGTGATAAAAATTAGGGATTATGCTGTTGATGTTTGAAAAAAAAATACCAGGATTCCTTCTGCTCCTGTTTTTTCTTGTCCTGCCCAATGTGGTCAGCTGTCAGTATTTCGGCAAAAACAAGCCGACCTACAACGTTTTTAACTACAATGTCTATCTCACTCCGCACTTTGAAATTTACCATTACCTTCATAATGACTCGGTGCTCAATCGTCTTGCCGGCATGAGTGAGGACTGGTATACCCAGCATTATAAAATGTTCAGGGATACCTTTACCAGGCGAAACCCGGTAATATTCTATAACAACCATGCAGATTTTCAACAAACAAATGCCGTGGGGAGCCTGATGGGAGAAGGTACCGGTGGTGTTACCGAAGGATTGAAGCAAAGGGTTATCCTTCCCTTAACAGCATCCTATGCGCAGACGAATCATGTGCTGGGCCACGAACTGGTGCATGCATTTCAATACAATATGTTGCTAAACAAGGATTCACTGAAACTCTCAAGTGTGCAAAATATTCCCCTATGGATGACTGAAGGCATGGCTGAATATCTTTCACTCGGAAGCATTGATGAAAATACAGCAATGTGGATGCGCGACGCTGTTATTCATAATGATATACCGTCACTGAAGGAAATGACCAGGGATACAAAGTATTTCCCATACCGCTATGGACAGGCCTTCTGGGCGATGATCGGAAAAACGTATGGCGATTCCACCGTGGTTCCCTTGTATGATGCTACAGCTCACAGCGGATATGAAAAAGCGGTAAAGAACATTCTGGGCATCACCGCCGATAGTCTTTCAGTACTTTGGAAGCAAGCCCTGGAAGATCATTTCAGGAAGGTTATGTCCGATAGCAGCGACCATCTGAATGGTAGAAGGATCCTGTTCGAAGAAAATGCCGGTGATGTGAATGTATCTCCTTCCCTGAGTCCCGACGGCAAATATGTTGTTTTCCTGTCGGAACGATACATCTTCACCCTGGACCTGTTCCTGGCTGACGCCAAAACAGGTGAAATTTTAAAGAAGCTGACATCCCGTATCAACCGGAATGAAATTGATGCATTAAGTTATCTCGAGTCCTCCGGCACCTGGTCGCCCGACGGCAAATACTTTGCATTTGTCGTTTTTAGTAAAGGCGTAAAGAAACTCATTATCCTTGATGTAGACCGGCGCAAAGAGGCAGATGAGATCGAATTCCCGGGTGTGCCGGCCATCAATAACCCGACCTGGTCGCCCGATGGTAATAATATTGTCGCCTCCGGCCTGGTGGAAGGTGTTTCAGACTTGTACATGTTTAATGTGAACACCCGAAAGATGAAACGTCTCACCCATGATGCCTGGGCAAATATGCAACCAGCCTGGTCGCCCGACGGCAATCAGATCGCTTTTGTCACCGACAGGCCGTTGCCGGGACAACACAGGGAATTCAGCCGTAGTTTTTATAATTTAGCCATTGTGGACGTGCATCATCCCTCCTTTGTCACCCTTATACCGGTATTCCCTGGTGCAAATAACCTGAATCCTGTTTTTTCTGCCGATGGACACAGCCTCTATTTCCTGTCCGACCGGGATGGCTTCCGTAATCTTTACCGGACAGATCTCCGAACCTGCAATACATTCCAGCTCACACACTATATAACAGGCATTGCAGGAATTACGCCCCTGAGTCCGGCTGTATCTATCGCCAGGGAAAAAGGAAATATCGCATATTCATACTATAATGATCATAAATATTCGGTTTACACTGCCCTTCCTTCAGACTTCTGTGAAGAACGGGTTAATCCCGATTCGCTGGATTATACGGCTGCGACCCTGCCACCACTGGAACACATGGGAGACAACATTGTTGACACCTCTCTTTATGCCTTTAATAAACACGTCCCGCCCGATACCAGCCATTTCAAAAGCGTACCGTATAAGTCAAAATTCAAGCTCGATTTTGTCTCTAATGTATCAGCAGGTGTAGCTACAAGTCGTTTCGGTACCGGAATGGCAGGAAGTGTGGCTGCCATTTTCAGCGATATTGTTGGCGATAATCAACTATACGTGAATGCAGCGCTGAACGGGCAGATATATGATTTCGGAGCCCAGGTTATATACATGAATCAGAAAAACAAGATCAACTGGGGGGCGTCAGCTTCTCATATTCCCTACTACTTCGGAGGTAGCTCGTTATCACCCGATACCCTCCGGCAAAAAGACAACCAGGAGCCCATGCCGGTAACAAAGCTAAGTCTCGACATCATCAGGATGTTCGAAGAAAAGCTCGGTGTTTTTGCCCACTATCCTTTGAGCATGACACGAAGGATCGAACTGGGAGCATCGGTTGCCTATTACAGTTACAGGCACGACCGGTATAATACGTTTTATGATTCAACAGGCTATGTTGCCGGCACAGAGCATCACAAAAAAGCAGCACAGCCATCCTTTGCCCTGCAGGAGATCGATGCTGCCTATGTCTTTGACGACAGTCATTTCGGCATGACAGCCCCGGTGAGCGGCCAGCGATACAGGCTCTCGGCAGAGAAATATTTCGGACGTGTGAACCTGTTTTCAACAACGGTCGATTACAGGAAGTACTTTTACATCAGGCCTTTTACTATAGCATTCAGGGCTTTGAACACCGGGAGATGGGGTAAAAATGCCGATGAGAACCTGTTTTACCCGCTTTTCCTGGGTTACCCATGGTATATCAGAGGGATTGACTATTCAACAGTTTACATGTCGAACCCTGCACAAACAAATTACGTGGGCAACCTTTTTGGCTCGGATATCTCTGTATCAAACCTTGAACTAAGATTGCCGCTTAGCGGACCGGAGCAACTGGCATTTATTACATCCAAATATTTTCTCAGCAATTTCAACCTTTTTATCGACGGAGGCCTGGCCTGGAGCAAGGGATACACTATTGGCAATGACTGGTTTAACCCAAAACAGGGCGAGCGGGTTCCGGTCTTCAGAGTTGGTGCTTCACTGAGGATTAATGTTTTTGGCTATGCCGTGGTGGAGCCATTCTACGCAATACCTGTTGCCGCCAATTTTGGTATAAAGCAAGGTTCATTTGGCCTGAATTTTTTTCCCGGCTGGTAACATCACGGATGCTGTATCCGCACCGGATGCTCACCATCAAAAACAATGTGAATAACCGTATTCCCGGTAAAGG
>DASQZK010000338.1:0-2591 GCA_035638735.1 Bacteroidales bacterium | reverse complement strand
GAGCTGGCTGAAAAGAATAAAAACATCGTGGCTATCACCCCGGCTATGCCTACCGGCAGTGGTCTCAAGGTGATGATGGAAAAAATGCCCCACCGGGTATTTGACGTAGGCATCGCCGAACAGCATGCTGTCACTTTTTCTGCCGGACTGGCTATCAGCGGGATGCAACCCTATTGCAGTATCTATTCTACCTTTATGCAACGGGCTTACGACCAGGTCATCCATGACGTGGCACTTCAGAAACTTAACGTGGTCTTCTGCCTCGACCGTGGCGGGCTCGTCGGCGATGATGGCGCCACACACCATGGTGTATTCGACCTCGCCTTTATGCGTTCGGTTCCCAACATGATCGTCTCGGCCCCGATGGACGAGCTTGAACTGAGGAACATTCTTTATACCACACAGCTGAAACCACTCGGGCCGGTATCCATCAGGTATCCGAGAGGGCGCGGCATTATCCCCGACTGGAAGAAACCTTTCGAAGCAATCACCATTGGCAGAGGCCGGAAGTTGAGTGATGGTACCGACGCAGCTATCCTTTCCATAGGATCAACAGGCAACATGGTGAAAGAAGCCGGTAAATTGCTGATGAAAGATAACATCAGTATCGCTCATTACGATATGCGTTTCGTCAAACCACTCGATGAAGACCTGCTGAATGAAGTGTTCCGCAAGTTTAAGTCTGTAATAACCATCGAAGACGGTGTCATCCAGGGAGGCTTCGGCAGTGCAGTCCTGGAATTTGCCAACGATCACGACTACACTGCCAGGATTAAAAGGCTGGGTGTCCCCGACCGGTTTGTCGACCAGGGTACCCAGAAAGAACTTTACCGCGAATGCGGCTTCGACGCCGAAAGCATCGTCAAAGAAGTCAAATTACTGATCGGTAAAAGAATCCTTACCAAAGCCGTATAGACCTAATCCCTTTTTAAACACCCCTGTCATTCATAACAAAATAATACCTCTGCGAAAAAATATTCGCCTTAGAATTCAAATTTAATTCCTTGCGCCAGAGGCAGCTCGGTGCCATAATTAATTGTGTTCGTCTGGCGCCGCATATAGGCTTTCCACGCATCGGACCCCGATTCACGGCCGCCACCCGTTTCCTTTTCACCACCAAAAGCACCACCGATCTCAGCTCCTGACGTACCAATATTGACATTGGCGATCCCACAATCGGAACCGGATTGGGACAGGAATAATTCTGCTTCACGCAGGTCCAGCGTGAATATCGCCGAAGAAAGTCCCTGTGGCACGTCGTTCTGCAGGGTTATGGCCTCTTCAATGGATTTGTATTTTAACAGGTACAGGATGGGCGCAAAGGTTTCTTCCTGGACGATCCGGTAATGATTCTCGGCTTCTGCCAGGGCCGGTACCACATAGTTGCCCGAGCTGTATTCAGCACCTTCGAGTACTTCACCACCGAAGATAATCCTGCCACCCTCCTTCCTGATCTCCTCCAGAGCCGAGGTGAAAAGATCCACAGCAGAATGATCGATGAGCGGACCAACCAGTTTTGATTCATCGAGTGGATTACCAATCTTGTCCTTTATTTGCTTATAGGCATTTAACAGCCGTCCTTTGACATCATCGTATATATCTTCGTGAATGATAAGCCGCCTGGTAGTGGTACACCGCTGTCCGGCCGTCCCCACAGCTCCGAATACGATAGCCGGAATAGCCATGTCGAGGTCGGCATGGTTGGAGATAATGATCGCATTGTTACCACCAAGTTCCTGTATAACACGGGCCAGCCGTTCACCGGCCAATCTTCCCACACGTTTCCCGACGGCTGTTGACCCCGTAACCGATATCAATGGAATACGCTTATCCTCGACAAAGTTATCTCCAAGAACCGATGACCTGGCCACTACAAGGTTAAACACGCCTTCAGGAACATTAGTCGCCTTGAGTACACCGGCAATAATTTTTTGGGTAGCTATTGCCGTCAACGGGGTTTTCGAACTTGGCTTCCATACAACCACATCACCGGCTGCGGCGGCAATCATGCTGTTCCAGGCCCATACTGCAACCGGAAAATTAAATGACGTGATGAGGCCAACAATCCCCAGCGGGTGATACTGATCGTACATGCGGTGATCTTTCCGCTCACTCTGCATCGTGAAACCATACAGCTGACGTGACTGGCCAACAGCAAAATCACAAATATCAATCATCTCCTGCACTTCTCCTTTGCCTTCCTGGAAAATCTTACCATTCTCCAGCGATACAAGATAACCCAGGTCATCTTTGTGTTCCCTTAAGGCCAGACCGATTTGCCTGACCACTTCGCCACGAATGGGAGCAGGTATCTTTTTCCAGGTCATGAAGGCTTCCCCGGCCTTTTTCATTACACGTTCGTAATCGTCGAGCGAGGCCGTGCTGACTTTCGCTATCTCCTTACCATCAACAGGTGAAATCGAAGAATTTACCGTGCCGGCGCCATCAGTCCAATTCACACCTGTGCTGATGCCCGGATTTGTATCCTGTATTCCCAGGCGTTGTAATACGTCCCTGGTCTTTTTTTCAAATGTTTTCTCCATATCACGAGATTTTTGTTTTTCTAAAGGTTAACAAATTTATAAAACCGC
>DASQZK010000337.1:0-3506 GCA_035638735.1 Bacteroidales bacterium | reverse complement strand
ATGATCTCCGGTTTTATTCTGGCAATTAATTTTGGCATAAACTAATACTATTCTTTTTTCTATACAACAATATTGATAATCTTTCCCGGAACAACGATGATCTTTTTGGGTGTCTTCCCTTCCAGCCATCTTTCAGCCGATTCGTGGGCAAGTACCTGTTCTTCTACCTGCTTTTTATCCATATCCAGTGGCAGTTTCATTTTAAACCTAAGTTTGCCGTTGAATGATACCGGATATTCAAAACTATTCTCAACCAGGTATTCTTCCTTTGCTTCAGGAAAAGAGGCCCCGGTTACGCTAATGGAATTTCCGAGCATGCTCCAGAGTTCCTCAGCTATATGCGGAGCAAAAGGAGCAAGTGACAGGGTAAGATCGGTAAGAATTTCACGTTTATTACACTTCAAATCGGTAAGTTCATTCACGCAGATCATAAAAGCACTGACAGAGGTATTGAATGAAAACCGCTCAATATCATCATGCAGTTTTTTAATGGTTTTGTGAAGTACCTTATATTCTTTATCTGTTGGCTTTTCGTCAGAAATATTCAGGTTATTGTCTGAATCATGAAAAAGTCTCCAGACTTTCCTGAAAAACTTATGCACGCCGTCAATCCCGTTTGTGTCCCATGGTTTCGACTGTTCCACAGGTCCCAGGAACATCTCATACATTCTTAGTGTGTCTGCACCGTAGGAACTGATCATGTCGTCTGGATTAACCACATTATACAGGGACTTTGACATTTTCTCCACAGCATAGCCACAATGATAATTACCGTCCTCTTCCAGTACAAATTCAGCACTTGCATATTCCGGATTCCATTTTCTGAAAGCTTCAACATCAAGCACGTCATTATTCACGATATTGACATCTACATGAATAGGCGTAACATCATAATCTTTTATCAAATTATGGGAAATGAAGGTATTGGAATTTTTCTTTCGGTACACAAAGTTCGACCGGCCCTGTATCATCCCCTGATTAATGAGTTTCCGGAAGGGTTCGTCCTTACATACAATTCCGGTATCATAAAGAAATTTGTTCCAGAAACGTGAATACATAAGGTGCCCGGTGGCATGTTCGGTCCCACCGACATAAAGATCAACATCCTGCCAGTATTCATTGACCTCTTTGGAAACCAGCGCCTTGTCATTTTCTGGATCCATATACCTTATATAGTAAGCTGATGATCCGGCAAAACCCGGCATGGTACTCAGTTCAAGCGGATACCCCTCTTCCGTTTGCCAGTTTTTGGCCCGGCCCAGGGGTGGTTCCCCTTTCTCGGTAGGCAGATAAGCATCCACTTCCGGCAGGGTAAGCGGCAGCTTATCCTCATCCAGTGGGTAAGGCAAACCGTTTTTGTAATAGATCGGGAAAGGCTCGCCCCAATAACGCTGTCTGCTGAAAATGGCATCACGCAACCGGTAATTTACTTTCCTGGTGCCCAGCCCCCTTTTTTCAATTTCATCGTTGATCCGGGCAATGGCTTCCTTCACATCCAGACCGTTCAAAAAATCAGAATGTACAAGCTTCCCTTCCTTTGCATCATATGATTCCACTTCAATATCGCCACCTGATACTACTTCGGTTATCGGCAATCCAAAGGTTTTTGCAAACGTATAATCCCTGCTGTCATGAGCGGGCACAGCCATGATAGCGCCCGTTCCATAACCTGCAAGCACATAATCGCTGATCCAGACCGGAATATCCTCGCCAGTAAAAGGATGTATGGCATATGCCCCGGTAAAGGCACCGGTGGCTGTGCGGGTTTCCATCATTCTTTCCCGCTCCGAACGTTTCTTTGTTTCGGCAACATATTTCTCAACCACCTCTTTTTGTTCCGGGGTGGTGATCTTTTCTGTCATTTCACTTTCCGGAGCCAGCACCATGAAGGTAGCACCGAAGATGGTATCGGGCCGGGTGGTAAAAATTTCCAGTGCGATATCTGTATTCTTTATTTTGAAGAAGAGGTCCGCTCCTTCCGAACGACCAATCCAGTTACGTTGTATCTCCGTCAGTGATTCCGACCATTCGATGGTGTCGAGTCCATCGAGCAAGCGTTGAGCATAGGCAGTGACACGCAGCAACCACTGTTTCATCTTCTTTTGCTCCACAGGATGGCCTCCGCGTACCGACACCCCTTCCTTCACCTCATCGTTGGCCAGCACTGTACCAAGTGCAGGGCACCAGTTTACCATGGCATATGATTGGTAGGCTATCCGGTAATGCATCAGTACTTCCTGTTGCTGCTTTTCGTCCATGGCCTTCCATTGGGCAGCCGTAAACACATCGATGTCATTACAGGCTGCATCAACCGATCCGTTTCCGTTTCTTTCGAATTCGGTAACAAGTGTAGCAATCGGTTCTGCCTTTTGTGTACTGTTGTTGTAATAATGCCCGTACATTTTGATAAACACCCACTGTGTCCATTTATAATAGTCCGGATCACAGGTTTTCACTTCCCTGCTCCAGTCAAAGGAGAAGCCAATCTTATCGAGCTGTTCCCGGTATCTTTTTATATTGTTTTCAGTAGTAACTGCGGGGTGTTGCCCTGTTTGTATGGCATATTGTTCGGCAGGCAGACCATAGGCATCATACCCCATCGGATGCAATACATTGTAACCCGACATGCGTTTGTACCTTGCGTAAATATCGGAAGCGATATAACCGAGCGGGTGACCCACGTGTAGTCCTGCACCGGAAGGGTACGGGAACATATCCAGCACGTAGAATTTTGGTTTCGATGGGTCTTCCTCTACCTTATAAGTTTTATTTTCACGCCAGTAACGCTGCCATTTTTCTTCTATGTCTTTAAAATTGTAATCCATCTGCCATTTAACAATTAATAATATTATGATGCGGTTTTTTGAAACCACAAAAGTAAGAAATCTTGTGAAAAAGATCAGAATTTGGTAATGGTAATTAGTTCTACTTTGACACATTCAAAACAATTGTCAATATCAACCCGATTTGCCCTTTACCCGGAAGGGGACGGGTTGATTTTTCCGCTTTCACCCTTTAGGGATGGTCAAGAAAAGATGAAAAATCAAGACCGGGGTTTAATCTGTCAAAGTAAAATTAGGATGTGGAAGAATTAAAAATAATAATTCACAGCGAAATATTTTAATGGCAAGGTGAAGTAAAATTTATATATTTGCAGCGAAATTGGTCCCATAGTTCAATGGATAGAATGTCAGATTCCGGTTCTGATGATCTGGGTTCGAATCCCGGTGGGATCACAAAGATAGTATTGAGTGTGAGTATTGAGCAAGAGTGAGAAACAACTCTTTCCCTGTACTCATTACTCACACTCAAACTCAAACTGTTCAGTGAGTAGAGAGCAAGAGTACTCAAGACTCACACTCACACTCACACTCTTTTTCTGTACTCATTACTCAAACCCAAAACAGTGAAGAGTGTGGGTAGTGAGCAAGAGTGAGAAACAACTCTTTCCCTGTACTCATTACTCACACTCAAACTCAAACTGTTCAGTGAGTAGTGAGCAAGAG
>DASQZK010000336.1:0-4109 GCA_035638735.1 Bacteroidales bacterium | reverse complement strand
GCCGATGCAGATATTATTGAATACAGGCCCTACGAATTAGCCGGTTACAAATTCGATGGCATGGATAAGTATTACATATCCTGGATTATTCAGGATGTTGACAAGGAACGGATACAGTTTGTGGAATATCTTGTCGACGGAATCATTGACCTGTTTTATTATAATGATTCCCGGGGAGACCATTACCTTATTCAAAAAAATGACCGTTCGCTCGTGGAATTGACCAATGAATCGGAAGTCAAAAAAAACCTGGAGACAGGAAAATGGTATAAGGTAGAAACCAATGAACACGTTGGCTTGTTGAAAATAGCCATGTCGGATGCTCCTGAACTATTTGATAAAATTAACAAGGCGCAGCTTTCTTATAAGTCCCTTGTCCGAATAGCAGAAGATTATCATAACCTAAAGTGCGATACCGCTTGCCTGGTTTATGAAAAGGGCCGTGACAGGCTTATATGGAATTTTGCAGTTTTGGGTGGTATAAATCTGAGCAGGCTTGATTTTTTTCACACTCCGGTAAATTACAGGGATGGTTTCGGGTTTAGTCCGGGTTCACTCTAGGGCATTCAGGCGAGGATTTCTTCCTCTAAATGGAACGACCGCTTCTTTATATCCACTGGTTTCATGCAGAATAATAATCATTATTACACTGCCCTGTTCCACTTCACAAACTATTATGAGACCAACATTAATTCCAAAATAACCAGACTTAATTTCAATGCCGGATATATCTATCCCGGCGGCAAATTGAGACCTTCATTGACAGCAGGTCTTGTCCAGAACATTTACAGTTCCAGGACCAGGATCATTGAATTTGCCACCACGAAAACGACAACTGCTTATGATGAAATAAACAATACCAACATTCTGAAATGGGCAACCGGGCTTAACTTAACCGGAGGACTGAATTATCGCCTCAGTGAGCGCCTGGATCTTTTACTCAACCTGTCCTACGAGGTTGCTTACACAAAAATTAAGGCATATTCATAAGCCCAGGCTATGGAGTCGACCATCTGCCTAAGTACAGGAATTCTATTTAAATAAAGTACCAACATGAAAAGCGGAATATCAAATATAGTCATTATCTCGTCCTTCCTGTTCCTGGTTGTTACCTCCTGCGCTAAAATAGTGCGGGAGTCCTATCCATTCCCCAGGGTGAGGACGACCTCTATAGAAATTACAGGTTACGGTGCGAAATTCACCGGAAATATTGAAGATATGGGTGATTCCCCGATTTCAGAAAGGGGCTTTGTCTGGTCTATACTGGAAAATCCGGATGTTAGCGTGGATGAAAAGGTATACCTGGGTCCTGCTGAAAATATCGGTAGCTTTACCGGGGATATTACCAGCTGCCTGTATGAAGGGACTACTTATTTTGTCAGGGCTTTTGCTGTTAATGAAGGATACGTTAATTACGGAGAAACGCTCAAGTTTATTAGCATTGGTTCAACAGGCCCCCTTCCCGATCATTTCTCTCCGACCTATGCATCGCCCGGCAATGAACTTGTCATCAGCGGTCATAATTTCAGTTATGTGCCATTCCGGAATACCGTATTATTAAATAATGAAATTAAGGCGAATGCTTTTGCTTCGACCGATACGACAGTATCGGTAAAATTGCCCACAGGACTGCCTCCTGGCAGGTATACCGTTACACTTGAAGTGGCGGATGTGGTTAAGATGGTACCGGGTACGCTTGAAATTGGCAATTAGAAGGAAATTCCTTTATTTGTTCAGCTCGCGCGCTTACGGTTTAGGAGCATATCGACAGCTTCATCAAGCGATCCTGCCCTGGTAAGTTCGCCGGAGTTCACAAAATAAATCTCATCGGCGTTTTCGATGGTATTGAGTCTGTGTGCAATGATCACCCGGGTTGTCGACCGGGGTAGTTTGTTGAGAATACGGTCCAGCAGTTGTTCGGTGACCGTATCAATATTTGCGGAGGCTTCATCGAGGATTAGCAGTTCGGGTCTTCGGAGGACAGCACGCATAAAGGCAATAAGCTGTTTCTGACCAAGACTGATACTATCGCCGCTGGTTTCCACCCTGGTTTCCAGGCCGTCATCAAATCTTTCTAACAGCGTCTCCAGCCCGGTTTCCCTGAGCACCCGGGTAAGCTCCCCGTTGGAATGATTTCGGAAGAAATCATTTCCATAGAGAATATTGTCTCTCACATTACCCGTGAAAAGGAAAGGATCCTGCAGAATGAAACCAATTTTTGCTGTCCTCTCCCGGGCCGTGTAGCTTCGCAGATCCTTACCGTCGAGGTAAATGTTGCCGACAGAGGGATCGTACAGCCGGGCCATAAGTGAAGCCGTAGTGGTTTTACCTCCACCCGTGGGTCCGACGAAAGCATAGGTCTTACCTTTTCCGAGACTGAAATTGATAGTATGGAGAACATCCTTTCCGTTCGGATAATGGAAGGACACATTTTTAAAAGTCAGTAACTCGCCGTTAGACTCTTTATTGACTTTTTCTTCCACGGGTTTGAGATTGGTTTTCAGGGAAAGGATTCTCGCTATCCGGTCCCATCCGGCCAGGGCAACCTGCAAATTGGCCCATAAGGCAGCCAGCTGTCTCAGCGGATTATAGAAATTATTGACATAAGCGAGAAAGCTGATTAAGAAACCGACCGTAAAATGACCGGTGCTTATCAGGTATATCCCGAATGCCAGGACGATCAGTTGTCCGATATTCGAAAAAAAAGTGTATACCGGCATGAAAATATAGTTTGCCAGCCCGGCCTTAACGGCTGTTGTGTAATTCTGTCTGTTCGCTTCATCGAAGCGTTCTCTGAAATAGTCACGCCTGTTAAATGCGATGATGACCCTGAAATTATTCAGGCTTTCCTGGATCTCTGCACTCAGGAATCCTGTTGACTTAAGGCTCTCTGCATTTTTACGCTTTACCCATGGTGATAACAGGTATGTGAAGACATAGAGAAGGACAGCCGGGGCAAGTGAAGCTGCACCCAGCGGCAGGTTTATTGAAAGCAGAAAAATGCCGGCACCGACCATTGTAAAGACACTGCCCATGAACTGCATTAGCGACTGTGAGAAAAACTGGTTTAGTTTGTCAGTGTCGTTATTGATCCTCGATATCAGGTCGCCAGCTTTGTTCTGGTTGAAAAAGTCGACGGGCAATTCCTGTAACTTGGTAAAAACAGAGTTACGCAGAGTATACAGCATGCGTTGTCCAACTGTACCCATCAGTTTGGTCTGCAGGTATCCGGTAACCAACGTTATAAGGTACATGCTTAAAAGGATCCCCGAGAATACCAGTACCCCATGGTATTGTTTCGTCTGGACATAATGATCAATTGTATAACCTATAAGCAAGGGGCTGAGCAGGCGGAGCAGGGAGTTGAAGAAGATAGCTATTAAAGCGTATGCGAGCAAACGTTTTTCTTCCACCATCATTGAAAGAAGATGACGGAACGATGCCAGGGTAGACTTTTTGCGTCCCTTTTTCTTTTTTAATATTTCGTTTAAATTATAATTCATAATAACTGGTACTCCGCTGTGAATTACTAATCTGAACGTATTCCGGACAGGTTTCCATCAATTCTTTATGCGTGCCCCTGGCTACGATCTCACCCTCCATAAGAAGGATAATCTGTTCATAATCCTTGATAGAAGCGATACTCTGGGTGACTGAAAGAATGGTCATGTCGGGATAATTATTCAGTACATTACACAGTATTTTTCTCTCTGTCTGTTTATCGACCCTTGAGGTGAAATCGTCGAGCAGGAGAATAGCCGGATCGATAGCCAGGGCCCTTGCCAGCATTATCCGTTGTTTTTGCCCGCCCGAAAGGCTGGTTCCGCGTTCTGACACCATTGTATTGAGACCATCGGGAAGTGACGCAACGAAATCGTGTAATTCCGCAGTGTCAATGGCCTTTGCCATGGATTCACCGGTGACAGTCTGATTAAAGGCAATATTTTCCCGCAGGGTGAGATTGAACATGACACTGTCCTGGAAAACAAATCCGATCTGGCTGTGAAACGACGCTTTCTTGTAGTCGTCAATATTGTTGCCGTCGAAGGATATTCTTCCCCTGGCTGGTAATACAAGTCCGGTTAGCAGGTATAGCAACTGGCTCTTTC
>DASQZK010000335.1:0-2576 GCA_035638735.1 Bacteroidales bacterium | reverse complement strand
ACCGGTTTGATCAAACAGGATTTTTCACTTGGGAGGTCGTTACGGCGGAAACAGCATATATTTCAAGCGTCATATCATCGTGCCGATCCGTATAACATACGAACAATTGATAGACTCAGGACTCCTGACCTCTATGGAGATTGAGATAGATACCAAATCGCGATATCCATAATAATTTCAAGCTCTTTTACAGTTTCCCAACCTGATTTTCCAGCCAATCACCCTCGTAGAGTATTGACGCACTATTTTTAATTGAGATTGATCATTTCAGGCAATTCTCACAAGGAGGTCTTTTGCAGCTCATACTTCCGATTTTTCCAGCGAACACCGAATACATATCGCCAACGCTGGGTGTATTCAGACAGGACGGCATCATAACCTACTTGCATTGCGGCATTCCGATTTTTTCTCATGCAGAAGATGATTATAAGAGCTTTCGCTACATAACATCGAAATTTATTCTCCAGGGACTTTGCAGAAAGATAGAGATCAGTAGGTGTTTTCATGTTTCGTATGACAGTGTAAAAAGACATGCCAAGAAATTGGAACGTTTGGGTGAAAAAGGATTTTTTACCGAAGATAAGCGCCAAGGTCATTGTTATAAATTGCTGCCGCCGGTCGTAGAACGAATGCAGCAGTATTTGGATGCCGGCAAGAGTAACAGTGAAATAGCCCGACTGGAAGGCGTAACGGAAGGTGCGGTTCGTTATGCCCTTAAAACCGGGTCATTAAAAAAAAAGCTGTAGTATCCTTCAGTTCCGGAAGCAATCGAACAGAACGGAGTAGAGCAGATGCAGAAGCGTTGATGGGGATTGCGACGACGCGGGAGTTCGATCGTGTTGCCAGTTCATTAGGACTCGTTGAGGAAGCGACTCCGATTTTTCACCACGCTGATAATGTGTGCAATGCAGGCGTGTTGTTTTTAATCCCGGCACTTCTGTCGCAGGGATTGCTGAAGGCAACCGATATTTATGCGCGACTGCGGAAAGGGTATTATGGATTCGTATCGATTCTTCTGGTTTTGGCGTTTATGTTTTTAAGCAGAATCAAATGTCCTGAGCAGTTGAAAACGTGCAAAGTCGGTGAATTGGGCAAATTACTTGGTCTTGATAGAGTACCGGAGGCGAAGTGTTTGCGTTACAAAATAGAACAAATAGTTAATCAGAACAAGGCCATGGTCTTGAGTCAAGCATTGAGCCAGGAGTGGATCGAAGCTGAAGTTCCCTTGTTTTTTTACATCGACGGCCATGTTCGTGTGTATCATGGTTATCAGGCAAACTTAACCAAACGGTATGTATCACGGGAAAAATTGTGTTTAGCCGGGACAACGGAATTTTGGGTGAATAATGAACTGGGTATGCCCTATCTGGTGGTATTCAGCGAACTGAACGAAAAGCTCAAAACGGTCATCCTTGAGCAGGTTGTTCCTGCCTTGCTTCGCGATACAGCATCGTACGTCAGTGAAGATGAATTACAGAAGGATAAGGAGTTGGCTCGTTTTACGTTGGTTTTTGACCGAGAGGGCTATGACGTAGCTTTTTTTAAACAGTTGTGGAATGACTATCGAATTGCCGTGCTGACCTATAGAAAAGCAGTGAAGGATGTTTGGCCAGAATCAGACTTTGAAGATTGTACCACCACAGTGATAGCAAAAAATGTTACCATGAAGTTGTGCGAAAAACCCTTTGAGACGAACGGTTTTGCTCTCCGTGAAATCCGCCGTCGTTCAGAAAATAACCACCAAACCAGCATAGTGACGACGTTGCCAAAGGTATCGATGGAGGTGTTGGCCGGGAAGATGTTTTCACGGTGGTCTCAAGAAAATTTTTTCCGGTATATGGTGCAGGATTTCGATTTGGATAGGATGGCAGAATACGGGATAGAAGAGGTGAATCAGGAACTTGAGGTCGTAAATCCATCCTACAAAAACATTACCTACCGCTTAAAGAAATTACGTGAAAAAGAGAGGCGTTTAAAAGCGAAATTGTATGCTGTAATAGAAGAAAACCTCAATACCGACATAGATACTCTGAAGGATATCCTCCATGAACAGGGGAAGATGCAGGAATCTATAAGTGCCTACGAAAGGGATATTAAGGACCTTTGCGAAGAAAGGAAGCAAACGCCGTACTATATCAAAGTAAAAGATATGCCTGAAAAATCTCAATACAATAAGCTGAAAACAGAGAGCAAACTGTTTATGAACACTATCCGCATGATTGCATATCGCGCGGAAACGGTGGTAGCAAATCTTCTTACACCCTATTATTGCAAGTCGGCGGTGGAGATACGAATGCTGGTGAAGGAAATAATTAAAAGTGACGCGGATATGATTCCGGATTATGAGGAAAACACTTTGACCATAAGGCTTCACTCTTTGTCAACACCTCGCGCAAACAGGGCCGCCAGGGAACTTTGTTCAATTTTGAACGATACCGAAACGCTCTACCCGGGTACAAATTTGAGGCTGGCCTATGAAACGGTGTAATTTCAGACTTCGGGAGGTCAGGAGTCCTGAAATTTGGAAATGAAAATTGCTGAAGTCAATATGTTAGTAAACCACCTTGTATTGTATA
>DASQZK010000334.1:0-8427 GCA_035638735.1 Bacteroidales bacterium | reverse complement strand
TAATCGCGAAGCCATCCTATTCCCCAAGGATAACCGTACGCTCAAAATCCATACGGTATTTGACAATCATATCGGCATCCTTAAACTATTTCCCGGGATGAACAGGGAATTCATCGATTCCATCCTGGGTATAAAAGGGTTGAAAGGCGTCATCCTTGAAACCTTCGGATCGGGCAATGCCCCGGCCGATGAATGGTTCGTTAAAAGGATCAGGCGGGCCATCGAGAATGGTATTATTGTGCTCGATGTTACACAGTGCAGTATCGGAAGCGTGAGTCTGGGCGCTTATGAGACAAGCCGGAAACTTTACGAAGCAGGCGTAATAAGCGGATATGATATTACTACGGAAGCGGCTACAACAAAAATGATGCTGCTCTTTGGTCAGAACCTCAGCACGGACGAAATTAAATTGCATTTAAATAGTTCTTTGCGCGGTGAAATAACAATCACTTAATGTTTTAATTGAATTTTTTTTTGTATTTTGCGCCGCGTTTTTTGATTAACAAATCTGTATTAACAACTGGACATTCCATCGCAGAAAGCAGTCATTCAAATGGATGCGAAGGAGTTGGAATGTGACGGCACGGTTCTTAGATGGTGTTAATATACGGATGTGTCGCAGGCGATTTTAGCTGTTGGAATCAGGTCTCCGCGGAAAGTCTGAAAGCATTCTGCAGGCATGAATTGAAGGTTCTTTACATCGTAGGCATAAGGATTAAGAAATGGAGAGGTGCAGGAGTGGCTATCCCGATAGCTATCGGGAGGCACGCTGAAAAAGTTGGGAGAAATAGAGTGTTCCCCGTCTGTAGCTCAACGTTCTTTAAGTTATGATATAAATAAATGGAGAGGTGCAGGAGTGGCTTAACTGGCACGCCTGGAAAGCGTGTGTACCTCAAAAGGGTACCGAGGGTTCGAATCCCTCCCTCTCCGCAAAAGTTCTTTTTTTATTAATAGTATCTCAAAAGGGATCGAGGGTTTGAACCGAACGAAGTGAGCTCATGAGCAGAGTTAACAGCGAATAATCCCTCCCTGTCGGCAAGAGTTCTTTTACAGGTTCATATTACCTGGCAGATTTGAAGAGAGATTTACAACGGTTTTTAAATTATGTACTGAAAACCGTTGGAATAAATCGTTGAGAAGGCGTTACATTTGTCCTGAGATGCAACCTTATGCCAACTCCGGGTGTTTATTCCTATAACCAACCGAAAATGTGGCTGTTAAGTCCGGCAGGAAGGTGCTTGAATGGGTAAACTGGTGTAAATTTTCGATATGAAATCCAGGAACAACCAGTGATAATGCGTATTATTAAATGATTAAGTTTGAATTTTTTAGAAAATCGTAATAATTTTAGGCACTAATAATCGTTTTTAAATTAAAAATTAAACTAAAAACCAATCATGAAAAAGTTATTTGTACTTATAGCAGTATTCGGGATGCTTTTAACGGGAGCATCTTTTGTTGCAGTTGCTCAGGATGATACTACCAGTGAGTCAACGACTGCAGTTGGTGAAGCTGATAGCTCTGTTGTCACAGAAACTCCTGCCACCCAGGCAACTGAAACATCGGTTGCTCCTGCAGAAGAGAACGGTGGTCTCAGTGTGCTACATAAAAATATTAAGCAGAAATTCATCGAAGGTGGTGCTGGCTTCATGGGTTCCGTACTTCTGACCCTCATCTTTGGTCTTGCCCTTGCTTTTGAAAGGATCATCTATCTTAATCTTGCAACCACCAACACCGACAAACTTCTCAAAAAAGTTGAGGATGCTCTTGACAGTGGTGGTGTTGAAGCTGCTAAAGACGTATGTCGTAATACCCGCGGGCCTGTGGCCAGCATTTTCTACCAGGGTCTCGATCGTATCGACCAGGGTATCGACGTCGTTGAAAAATCAGTCATTTCGTATGGTAGTGTACAGATGGGTTTGCTCGAAAGAGGACTCAGCTGGATATCACTCTTCATCGCCATTGCCCCGATGCTTGGATTCATGGGTACAGTAATTGGTATGATTGACGCATTTGACAAAATCCAGATTGCCGGTGACGTTTCTCCCTCACTGGTTGCCGGTGGTATTAAAATCGCTCTTATTACCACGGTTTCCGGTCTTATTGTCGCAATCATCCTTCAGATTTTCTACAACTACATTGTATCAAGGATCGATTCAATTGTGAACAAGATGGAAGATGCTTCCATTTCACTCATCGACCTTCTGGTAAAACACAATCTTAAAAAATAAGCAACTATGTCGTTCTCAAAATTAGCATCAATAACACTATATATTGTTCTGGGAATTTCGGTAGTGGTTATCGTGTTCTTCTATTTCGGCGACAAACTCGTCAATGAACAGGCATACCAGGCCAAGGTGACCCAGTTGGAAAACCAGAGCAATGTACAGTCCGGATTTGATTTCCAGCAGGATATGGGCACGGATACTGTCGGTCAGGCTGCTGACACGACTGCTGCTGGTGAGGCTGCTATGGCAGACACCACCAAAGCTGATACTGCTGCGGCTGCACCTGTTGTGGAGCAAATAGCTCCACCGGCTCCAACCCCGGAACCAGTGGATTTCACATTCTTTGAAAGCCTGGTTTACAACAAGACGGATATCGCTCTTGGATGGGCTTATATCCTGTTTGTCCTTACTGCATTCATTTCTATTGTATTCCCTATTATCCACATGTTTTCAAACCCGGCTACCATGGTCAGGACGCTTATCATCCTCGTGGTTGTTGCCGTTGTGATTGGTGGGGCATATATGCTTGGATCAGATACCCCGTTGAAGATTCCCGGATACCAGGGTACCGACAACAGCGATCCACAGACACTTAAACTGGTTGATATGGGTCTCTTAACAACCTTCTTCATCCTCGGTCTGACACTGCTGTCTATACTCTATTCCGAAATTGCTAAGTACTTTAAATAAAAAACCGGCGGGTACAGCGCCTGAAAAACGCTGTGCCAGCTTTTTAAAATAAAAATTCAGATGGCAAGAAGAGAATTACAGGAAATTAATGCCGGATCTATGGCGGATATCGCCTTCCTCTTGCTGATCTTCTTCCTGGTGGCTACAACCATGGATGTCGATACTGGAATTTCAAGGCTTCTCCCGCCTATGCCGGAGAAAGACCAGAAAACCCAAACCGATGTTAAAGAACGAAACGTGCTGGTTGTTCTTATCAATAGAGATGATCAACTTATGGTGGAAGGAGAAATCTCTGACCTTCGACAGCTGAAGGAAAAGACAATAGAATTCTTCAGTAACCCGAATAACGATCCTGACCTTCCTCAAAAGAAACTGGAGGAAGTCGATTTTCCTCCGGGAGCTTCTTCGCAGTTTCCCGACGGAAAAGCGAATCTTTACATTTCCCAGGGTGTGGTTTCCCTTCAGAATGACAGGTCGACAACGTACGGAAAATACCTGAAAGTTCAGGATGTCCTGGTAGCCGCTGTTAGCGATCTCAGGAACCAGTTCGCCATGGACTATTTCGGCCGGAAATATGACGATATGGATGCGAAAAACCCCGTCGACGAACAGATCATGGAAGGGATCAGAAATGTCTATAAGATGAACATCTCTGAGGCAGAACCAAAAAATATCGGAGGAACTAACTAATGGGAAAATTCAGAACCAAATCAAAGAAAGGCGTACAGGCAATCAATACTGCCTCTCTGCCCGATATCGTGTTCATGCTCCTCTTTTTCTTTATGGTTACCACCGTTATGAGGGAAACAACCATTCAGGTTAAGGTGACGTTACCCGAGGCTAAAGAAGTGAAGAAAATTGAGAAAAAATCCATTGTAAGCTATGTTTACATCGGACAACCAATTAGTACGCTTCAGTCTCTTTACGGCTCCGAACCCATGATACAGCTCAACGATAAGCTCATTAACGAAGAAGGTATTCCTTCTGAACCCGTTAAAGACTTTGTCCTGGCCGAAAGGGAAAAACTCGATGAAGCCGATAAAAACAAAATGACGATCTCCCTGCGTATCGATAAAAATATTAAAATGGGAAAAGTCACCGACCTTAAACAAGCGCTCAGAATGGCTAATGCTTTGAAAATTAACTATTCAGCTAAAAAGGATTATAATACCGAAGTTTACTAAGATTATTACTTGCTATAAGTACAAATAAAGGGCTGTTTCTATCTGGAAACAGCCCTTTTTTAGTACGCGCTGCATGGGCGATAACACTAAAGGGTGAACGTCATATAGCACATCGTTCCAACCATCGCACAAAAGGGTTCCTGATAGTCAAGTAAAGAAAAGAAGCGGGTAACACATACCAGGGAATTTACGGTACGGAACCGTCGCCGTCGGGAACGCTCCCTATCGTTTCCTGTGCTGCATTAATCCAAAACCCCGTCATTTTCAGGGACCTGTTTAAACACATCCGGCCTGATACTGTAATAAATGCCCCAGAACGAAACGAAAGCCGTAATGATATAAAACATCAGGCTCATGGCTATGCTCGTGTTTACATCCAGGTGCATCAACTGCGCACCAAAGAGAAAGGTTATCTCGCGCGAGCCTACACCGCCAATTGTGAATGGTAACATGGCAACAATAGAGGACAGGAGAAAAATAAAGAGATATTCCATAACCTGGCCTGTACCGCCAATGGCCGTGAAGATTACAAATGCCGTCAGCGTCTGCGTTAACTGGACCATAAATGACTGAAGCGTCGTGCCGGCGAATACCTCGCTAAAGTCGTTAAAAAACTTACGCAATACCAGGTACAATACCAGAATAGAAACAGGAATGAGCAGCCAGATAAAAGGTTTGTAAGTGAAAACGAAATGCGGGTGGATGAACAATGACAATAGAACAGCCAGGCAAAAGAGAGCCAGCACACCATTGACCCTGTCGAATAATACAGCCCAGAAAATCTTCCTGGCCCTTATACCCGATGTTTTATGCAGGTGGTAAATTTTGTAACCATCACCGCCTATGCCGCCGGGAAGAAAAAGATTGTAGAACATGCCCAGTAAATAGAGGCGTAAATTATACGTTTCAGAAATGTGTACACCGGTTTGGCGGAAAAACACGTTCAGCCTGAAAGCCGCCACAGCCTTAGAGACAGCAAAAAGAATGACAGCCACCATTAAGAGCCAGATATTTGACCTGCTGTAAATGGTAATAACATCGCCAAAATTTATCTTTGAGAAGACAAAAGCAAGAGCTCCAAGGGAAAGAGCAATCTTCAGAAATGTTGTAAATGGTTTACTTAACCTGATCTTCACTTGAAATAACGCGTTTTACTTTGTACGGGGTCTTATTCTGGGATTCATAATACGTTCTCATCAGGACATCGGCCAGGATACCGATGGTTATAAGTTGAAAACCGGCGATAACCAACAAAACACCTAGCAGCAAAAGTGGTTTTCCCCAAATATCATTCCCCAGGATCTTCATAACCAGGAGGTACAGGTTAATGACTACACCAACAAGCAGGATAAAAATGCCCCAGGTACCAAACAGGTGCATTGGCCGTTGCATGTATTTTTTGAAGAAAAGCATCAGCAACAGGTCGGCAATAACCCTGAAGGTCCGGCTTATACCATATTTCGATTTGCCAAACTGCCTGGGATGATGGCGTACTTCAACCTGGGTAATACTGGCACCCTCAAAGCTCGCCAGGACCGGTATGAAGCGGTGAAGCTCACCATATAGCGGCAGGTCCCTGGCCAGGTCACTCCTGAAGAGTTTGAGAGTACAGCCGTAATCTTTGATACGTACGTTTGTTGTGCGGCGGATAATAGCATTGGCCATAAGACTGGGGATCTTCCTGAGGAACATCCCGTCTTTACGGTTGGCACGCATCCCGGCCACCATATCCCAGTCTCCTTTCTCGGCTTTTTCAAGCATCATTGGAATGTCAGCCGGATCGTTCTGCAGGTCACCGTCCAGAAGAACAACATATTCGCCAGCAGCCTGCTGTATTCCTGCAGCCAGGGCCGAACTCTGACCATAATTCTTTTTGAGCTCCACCAGGGTAAGCTCTGGATGATGAAGCCCCGTAATCTCCCTTACCGTGCCATCCGTCGACCCGTCATCAACATAGATGATCTCGTAATCCATACCCTCCAGAGCAGCAGTAATCTTTTCAACCAGGGGTTTTATGTTAAGTTCTTCGTTATAGACACAAACGACTACCGATAACTTTTTCATTATCAATTCTTAGTATTAGTGCGTTAAAGCCGATGCAAAGATAGCAAAACACTTTAATTTATGCTTTCTTTTCCACGTGATAGGACTTCCTGGTTGCGTTATAAACTAGTTATCAACAATCTCGATTTTATTTTCAGCCTTCATTCCCGATTCGCTAACAGCTGATTTCGCTTGTTAAATCCGGGACAGATGATCCTGATCACCCGCGAAGGTGAGTTATATCATCATATAGCTATGATATATATCAACATGAAAGCGCTGAATGGTATCCCCTCATCTTGTATATTTGATTACAATAAATTATACAGACAGGATCTGTTCCGGGTTCAACCTTATACGGACCTGTCAGATTAGAATTTTGAAAATACATTAACCGTATAAACCACTTAGCCATGGAAGTAAAAATTTACGATGCAAACGGAAAAGTAGTAGCCGAGAGAGTCTACTATCCCCGGGATGAGAAAATCCATTACGAATTCGATTTATCCAGCGAGGATAAGGGTATATATTTCGTAAACATCATTGTTGATAATGAAGTCAAATCGAAAAAATTGTTGCTTAAATGATCTTTCCGTGATGCATGGCTGAGTCACAGAAACACGGCCCCGTTTTTAAGCGGGGCTGTGTTTCAAATGAACGGCATACTATCCACAGCTTTGTTCTATCAATTTCTTTGCTGGCAGTAATAAAAGTCTTCGTCAAAAAATTGTATCTTTCCGTTCAGTAATTCATTCTGAAAAAGAAAACACCATGTCAGAACTTAATCGCAGAAATTTCTTCCGGCTTTCCGGCCTGGGTCTTGCAGCCATGGTTGGACGCTCAGCGCTGGCGGTGCCGGCTTTCGACCAATCCGTTCCTGTTAAGTCCGTATCCGGCAGCGTTGGCATTGCCTCCTACAGCCTCAGGAAATTCGATGTTGACCAGGTCATTACTATTATGGAAAAGTTGCATCTTCAGAAAATATCCCTGAAGAGTATGCATCTTCCACTCGATGCCGACAAGGAAACGATCAATACGGTACTATCGAAGATGCACGACCACGGGCTGGACCCCTCATCTGCAGGGGTTATCTATATGAAATCGGAAGACGAGGTTGACAATGCCTTCAGGTATGCACAGCTTGCAGGTTTTAAGATTATTGTCGGAGTACCCGATTACAGTCTCCTCGATTACGTGGAAAAACGCGTGAAGGAAACAGACATTACCCTGGCCATTCATAATCACGGACCCGACGGGATGCCTTACCCGAGCCCTTTTATGGCTTACGATATGGTCAGTGAAAGGGATAATCGCATGGGGCTTTGCCTGGATGTGGGACATACCGTTCGTGCCGGCTTCAACCCGGTTGATGTTATTGCTAAAGTCGGCGACCGTATATTCGAAACCCACATGAGGGATGTGAGCAGTGCAAGCAAGGCAGGACGGTCCTGCCGTCCCGGAGAAGGCGTGATAGACCTTCCGGCTGTTATGAAAGCACTTCAGAAAGTAGGTTATACCGGATCGTATACGATTGAATACGAGGAAGAATCGGATGATCCTCTGGCTGCACTGGCACAAACAGCGGGCTATTTACAAGGTATCCTGGCTGGTTTATAGGGTCTGATGCAATTTGCCTCATAGCCGATGGCTTAGCCGGTATGCCTCGTTCACTGAATAGCTGATCTGTTTCTCCGATCTGAAGGAACACGCCTTCAATGTGTTAGCTTATTTTTGTCAAAAAGCAGCATCCAAAAGTAGTAGACTGATCGTTCGCATAACTCGTCATGTCCCAAAAAGGCCAGTGAAATCAACCCTTTCCAGGCTGATGAAATTTTTCATCAAAATGTTCGAAAACGGACGCTGATTTTTTTGGGCTGAAAGCGATTAAGAGATGGAAGGTGTGCCGGTGGGGGAGGGTCCCGGTTCAACGATAGACAATCCGGGTTTTTTTGGAATGTACAAAGGTCCGGCACCTGGAAGAAGGGTCCGGTTCAACGATAGACCATTCCGGTTACTCTCAGCAAAACCAATCTCCAAGCTATGTCCTGAAGGTTTATTTCTATTAAGTCCGGGAGCTTTCTACAAAAAAAATTAGATGGCTGTATTGTGTAAATAATATACAATCCAGTGTAATTCTTATACACTTTTTTAGACACTCCGGTTTAAGCGTTTTTAATTTGACACAAATTTACCGGCGCTTTCACTCTATAAGAACATACTATGCGAGGTTGTCTTAATAGTCACTCAAAGATGAAGTCATTTTCAGCCTCATATATCAGCGT
>DASQZK010000333.1:0-6500 GCA_035638735.1 Bacteroidales bacterium | reverse complement strand
GGTCTGATCCCGAAAAGACAAACTCGGAATCGTTCTTCAAGGCCAGATCGTAAATATTCATGGTGCTAAATGACTCCATTCCTACCGATGTCAGGAAGTAATTACTGTAGTCATCGTGAGAACATGAGCAAAATGGTGCGTTGCATTCATAGCGCGTTAAACCCGGCTGACCCGGACTACGGGGTATATTAGAGACGTATGGGCCACATTCGGCTAAAGAGAGAATGTTTGAGGGCATACTTTCGGATAGTGCCGCAGGAAGGGTTCCGGCGGGGAATTCCGCCGATAATGCTGAATCCGTTGGTATGAAGTTCTTGTTGTAATAGAGAAACTGGAACATCTCTTCGTTGGAATTTATCAATTTTGCACCAACAAAGTATCCGCTGTCAGGGCCCGGCATCAAAAATACATTTTCTGTTGATAAGCTATTCATGGGTACCGGATGACTAAATGTCACAATATTCTGCCCCAGCATGGAAATATTGATACTAAAAAGCACAACCAGAACGGCTGCGCATGACTTGCCGAATTTCATTTTCTGTTCGTTTTTGATTCCTGATTCAGGTTACTTTAAATTAAAATTAGTTAATTATGTTTAAAAAGAAAAATTTTAGTGATGAATCTTAACCCGGCACTAACATCTTATCTTTTCAAATCATCCTTTCCTGTAATTTTTTACTTTCGGGACCAAATACACCGTATATTTGGCTATGCGTATGAATTAGTATTGTTAACTACCAAATATACCTGCAATGAAACGAAGCTTTTCCATCTTATCTTTGGTTTTAGTTGTGTCTTTATTTTCTTTTTCTTCACTACTAAAGGCACAGGAGCCCGTAAGCTGGCTGTCTGATTTTACCGGCGATGTTGCCGACGGCTCTTCTACCCTGAAATACTCTTTTTACCCGGTTGACGGCAACCCATGTAAAATGAGCGTTGAAGAAACGAAGACCGACAAGAAGGGCAACGTATCGACAAGCTCATGGGTTTTTTATCTGTCCGACCTTGATCCGTCTGCCATGTCGTTCAAGCCTTCGGGCAAAACCATCGATGTTTCACTTGGCATAAAAAACAGTCAGAAATTCATTACGGTTTCCGAGGATGGTGAGTTCACGGGATACACCGATGAGGTGGTCCTTACCATGAGTGAAGTCGATAAGGCCAGAGCATTCCTGGATGTCCTGAAATCGCATGCAGGCGACTGCAAGCAGAACGACCGGGCGTGGACCTCACGTGAAGAGGCATTCGACTGGCTCAGTAAGAATATCGTCGCCTCTGATAACAGCGGAACTTCTTATGAACAGTCCTTTTCGCAGGGTGAGAAGCCTTATATGGCTGTTCTTAAAACCGAATGGACCGACAGCAAAGGAAGTCGAAACTCGGTTGTCCGGACTTTCGATCTTTCAGATTTGAATCCCTCCGGCATTTCACTCAATGTATCGGGAAAATCGCTCAACGTGGAATTGCCCGTGCGCGACAGGAATTATTTTATTGTGGAGAAAAACGGGGAAGGCGAAATCACATTTGGCCGGGACATGGACGTTTATACCGACGATATCGAAGCGGCCAGAAATAGTGTGAATGCCTTCGTTTACCTGGTAAACAACACAAAAGCCGAGCGTCCTGGATGGACCGGTTATGAACAGGCACTGACGTTTGTAAAAGACAATACCGGTGAGGTGACCTCTTCGGGAAAGGTCTACGCGCAGAATCTCGATTTCGAGCCGTCGTCTTCGGGAACAGTAACGTTTACATCAGAGGTCACCGATTCACGAGGAACATCCGATCCTGAAAAAAGTATCTTCTACCCGGAAGATATACAGTTGCCTGTAACCCTCGATGTCTCTTCACGAACAGCTAAATTACAGGTGGAAGCCAAAGACAGGAATAAATATATAAAGCAATACAGTGGCAACAGCCAGGAGTCGTGGGCTTATTCATTCGACATTTATGTTGATGATATTGACCTGGCCAGGAACCTGGCTGCAGCCCTTGACGTTGCATGTAAGAACAGCACTAAAGGTGATCCCGGCCTCACTTCAATTGAAAAGACGTCTTCCTGGCTGGCTGAGCATGTGAAAGAGGTGAAAGTTGACGACCAGTCCATAAAACAAACGATGAAGGTCCTTCCCGACCGGGAAAATAAAATCGAATTGCAGGTTTATACAACCGATAACGGCGGTACCAACATCAATGAAGAGTATGAGATCTATCCTGAGGATCTTTCTGCTGAAGATAATATGATAAAGGTGAGCGGGAAAAAACTTTATGTTCCACTTTCAACAGGTAAGATCAATTACATCAGGGCTCATAAGGATGGCTCTTTGCAGAGTTATACCAGGAGCATTGACGTGGTCTTTGATGATGTGCAGCAAGCCAAATATTTCACAACAGCAGTGGACTTTCTTATTAAGAATTCCGGCGTGAAAAACCGGGGTATGGCTAATGCCGGGGCTGCCTGGGATTACCTCGTGGCACACGTCAGCCAGGTTGAAGTGGATGGGGATGTTTATGACCAGAGCCTTGAAAGACCTGATGAATCGAATCCATGCAAGCTGAAATATACCAATAGTGCCACCGATAGCAAAGGAACAACCACCGAATATACATGGGAATTCATGATCACCGATATTGATCCGGCCGCGTCCGGCATCTCCGTCTCATCGGATGAAATACATGTAAACCTCGTGACAAAAGGCAGAGAAAAGCTCATCAAACCTTATAAAAACGGGGAAGCAGAAAACTTTGACTATGACCTGGAGATTCAGGCCAATGATATTCTCGAGGCTAAAAAATTACTGGCGGCATTTAAAAGTCTGGCTGAACATTGTGAGTAGTTTCGGCTCTATTCACCGACCGGTCGTTGAGCGGCGCCGAAACGCACCGATATCAACAACCACGTATCGTCATATTTATCAAAACGGGTCCTGATACGCCTGATCTCATTCCTGGCCTGTAGAATAGTGTTGGTTGACATAACAGATACCCGGTAAAGGCCTTCTTCGTTCCGCAACAGGACAGATGAAAAACCGTCAGAGGCTATCTGTTCCTGGTAGGTACGGGCATTGTCGGGGTTTTTGAAGCTGCCAATGATGACGTAATAATGATTCTGAATGAGCGGCTTGTCATCCTGTTCCACGATTTTTTCTTCTTTTTCGGTAATGGGCGGATCATCGACTATGTCCTGGTCTTCCCTGGCAGTTGGCCGTGTCGCTTCTTCAGATGCATTTGGTTGTTCTTTCTGGGCTTTGTGCATTTTAGCGCATGAAGTGGCCAAAATGGCAAGCAGGATCAGGCCAACTATTTTTGATTTCATATCAGGTGAATTTTTTTATGTTGTATTCCGGTCTGCAAGTTATTGAAATTTGAGGCGGTAGAGGAAATGATTTATGAACAGTGACGGGAGCAGGTGAATCCGGAAAGGAGAAAAATGGGGAAAATCGCAGGTATTTTGTTATTTTGTAAAGACAAGTACAATTTGAATCTTCATTACAAAAAACGCTGAATATGGATTTAGAAGTTCGTTTGGAAGGAAACAAAAAAGTTACAGCCTATTACAAGGGTCACACAATCAAAACTGATCAGCCGGAGAAAGCAGGGGGTGACAATTCAGCTCCGGCGCCTTATGATCTCTTTCTTGCCTCTATTGGAACCTGCGCAGGCATTTATGTCAAATCCTTTTGTGACCAACGCAATATCCCCACCGATGGCATTACGATTGTACAATCGGTTGACTATAACCGTGAAACCAGGTTACCTGGTAAGATTTCTCTCGATATTAAACTGCCTGTCGATTTTCCCGAAAAGTACAGGTCTGCCGTCATCAATGCAGCTGATTTATGTGCGGTGAAGAAAACGTTGGTGACGCCACCCGATTTCGAAGTGAAAACAACGGCAGCAGAGCCGGAATAATCGTGACAGGAACCTGATCTTATGATGCATGAGCCGGCTGAGGAATATCAGCGGTTGACTGATTTCATCATATTTTCGGGGTATCGGCTACCTGCTGCCACGTTTTTCGGGGCAATATGGTCAATTTCCCTGAGCTCATCGTCAGTCAGTTTGACGCTTAATGATTCGACATTTTCTTCCAGGTAACGGATATGTTTTGTGCCCGGTATCGGGAAGATGAAATCTTCCTGTGCCATTACCCAGGCCAGGGCCAATTGTGCCGGGGTGCATGCTTTTTTTTCAGCCATCTCTTTAATTTTCTTCACCAGTTGAAGATTCTTCTGAAAGTTTTCACCCCGGAAGCGTGGTGAATGACGCCGGTAGTCATCCTCATCGAAATCGTCGGGCGATTTATACCGTCCTGTAAGGAAGCCCCGCCCCAGCGGACTGTAAGCAACGAAGGCAATACCCAGCTCGCGGCAGGTATCCAGGATGTCTTCTTCAGGATCGCGGCTCCACAAAGAGTACTCACTCTGCACCGCAGTAATGGGATGTACGGCGTGCGCTTTCCTGAGTGTTGAGGCGGAGACCTCCGAGAGGCCGATGCCTCTTACCAGTCCTTCTTTCACCAGGCGGGCCATGGCGTCGACCGTTTCTTCGATGGGAGTATCAGGATCGACACGATGGAGGTAGTAAAGATCAATGGTATCGATTCGTAGTCTTTTCAGGCTGTCGCGGCAGGCCGAATGGACATATTCAGGTTTGCCGTTGATATGGCGGTTTCCCGGGTTCACGGGATCGCGCACAATTCCGAATTTGGTGGCAATGGTCAGTTTGTCGCGCCGGTCGCCGATGGCCTTACCTAACAGTTCCTCGTTGGTAAAAGGGCCATACATGTCGGCGGTATCAAAGAATGTTACTCCCAGTTCAATGGCGCGATGAATAGTTTTAACGGATTGTTCATTATCCCGTTCTCCATAAAATTCGCTCATTCCCATGCATCCGAGTCCAATCTCGGATGCTTTGATTCCCTGTGATCCAAGTTGTTTTATTTTCATATTAATAGTGGTATTTTGTGTTTGTACAACAGGTCGCGGGCAGAAATTGTTTTTTTGTTAAAACAGGAAGGCACCGGGGGGGAGGCATTGCCCTCCACCGGTGCCTTAACGTGCAGGTGTATACGGGAAGAGGATTAGAAAGCAGAAACGAAACCAAGCGATACTCTCCCGTATGCGTTATCGGGGTCAGTGAAGATGTGGGTGTATTCAGCTGCCAGCCTTACATTTCGGCGCAACAGGTAACCGGCATGAAGGGTGGCCGAACGGTAGTCTGCCGGGTCAAAATCCGATTCCACATAATTGAACATGCCCAGGGCATACCATGAGCTGGCATCACCCTTCGGGCTGAAGATAAGCTCGGCAAGGGCGCCCTGGGTGCCAACATCGCTCATGACCTGGTCCGATTCTTCGTTAATGAAAACCTGGTCGTCGTTACGTACGAGGTACTGGGTATTCAGCTCCCATTTCTCGGAAAAATTAAACGAAGCATCGGGCCCGATATAATAGGAAGAATTTGTCAAAGCTGATCCAATGGCATTTGTCATATTCTCCTTTCCGAAATACCCCGTAATACCTATCCTCATAAAATCGCCCACGTCCTGGGCCACCCGGCCGAACACATTTTTATACTTATCTTTATCGAACAGCATTGCCGGGCTCGCTTCCGCCAGGCCGTTGCCGTTAACCACTTCGACAACAACGTCAGTTTTGGATTGCAGGCCCAGGGTAAGCATGATGCCACGATCGTAGGATAGGTTAAAATCCGACAGGCCGATCCGGGAGATGTAGAGATGGTAATCCTCCAGGGTCAGCCTGAGTTCTCTTTTATAGAGCGGGTCAGAGGTCTGGAACTGCCCGACAAAAATGTCAAAATCGATATTGAACAGGTTATTATACATCAGGTAGGCGTCCTCAACGCCGGCAATTTCTCCTCTTTCATCCATCAGAAAATAGAAATAATACGACAGGTGATCGGACAGTTCACCGCCGGAAAGGAGCTTGATAATATAAGGGGCGCCGAAGTCAGCTTGTTCGCTGTTCCCCATATTATAGGTTATGAAGCCGTCCATCCTGACTGCGATAGGAAAATTTCTCAGGAGGCTCAGCTTGTCGTCACCGGTATTCAGAAAATAGCCGGGTGCTTCATATTCTTTAAGCCGGAATCCGTCGGCAGCAACCTGGTCTCCATAAGCTTTGAGTTTGGGAACGGAGGGGGCATGGCATACCTGGCAGCTGATGCGGTATTTCCTGGCAAAAGCCGGTATGGCATCCAGATGGCTGAACAGGCCCGAGATAAAGAAGGTTAAAATTGTCAGTGTTATTATTTTTTTCATAGAGACAGGTATTATGATTCGTTGTTTTAAAATTTATGCCGGGATGAAAAGCATTGTGGTTATTGCATGATCGTGATATCGGCCGATTGGCGGTTAATTTCACGGGTGGCATATTCCGATTCGGGAACACCGAGGAACTCACCAACGGGCTTAACCAGCAACCTGTAATTCAGCACAGCATTGACAGTTAGTTTTCCGGGTTTAATATCATAGGGTA
>DASQZK010000332.1:0-5771 GCA_035638735.1 Bacteroidales bacterium | reverse complement strand
CTCGTTTGATGTTCCGGGGCTGAAACGCGACAGCCTTGGTAATTACCTCGAGAGCATCGGATGGCGTGATCCTTTACATGTCTTTTCTGTCGATACACGTGATGGCGAACCGGTAATCAGGATATCGGGCCAGGTCATAGGCGGACTGGTACTCTCCGACAGTATGGAAAATTACCATCTGCGGCTTAAATACAAATGGGGCGACAAAAAGTGGGGCTGGATGAAAGGCCGGCCAAAAGATGGCGGCATATTGTACCATCAGCGGAAAGGCGGCAGACAGGAATTCCAGATCCATGAAGGCGATGTTGGCAGCTACTGGTCTAAGGAAGTAGCTCTCGATATCCCGGCCCGATGGACAAAAGACCTTCCGTCAGCTATTTTGAAAGCCAAACCATTCCTGGCTCCCCTGGTGAGTACCCTTGGCGATTCCATGCTCATTTTTGATGAAAACGCGCCGCTCTGTCACTTCAACGGCATTGGCGGGCCAAAAGACTGGCAGATCGTGATCGCCAACCCATACAATGAAAAACCAGCCGGCGAATGGAATACGCTGGAGCTTATCTGTTGGAAAAATCATGCCGTGCATATCGTGAACGGCGAAGTTAACATGGTGTTGCTGAATTCGTTTTACAAGGATAATGGCGAAAACCATCCGTTGGAATCGGGAAAACTGGTGCTCCAGTCGGAAGGGGCTGTGATCTTCTTTAAGGATATTGAGTACAGGAACCTGAAGCAAATGCCAGGTGTTTTGAAAAAATATCTTCACAACTAAAAAAGGATTACTTCACCATGAGCCCGGAAGTCATGTTTGTATTCTTACCAGTTAAACGAACAAGATAATAACCGGGGCGCAGGTTAATATTCAAAGTCCTTTCGGGTATATAGCCTTCATAATGCCTGGATAAAACAATCCTGCCTCCTAAATCTGAAATGTCAACATGGTTATAATGTAGATCTGATTTAATGGCTATTATATTCGTTGCGGGATTGGGGGAAATGAAAAATTTATGGTAACCTTTTTTAAAACCGTGAGTGAACGTATAATCGAAAACCACCCTATTCTGAAATTCCCTTGCAGGGGTGTTGTCAAATGCAAACAGGTTGTGACCTGAATAGGATACAGAAACTTTATTTGTCCCCGGCAATATTTGCTCATCCAGGGTAAGCTGCAGAATATTTTTAAGTACGGGATTAATTGACAGGCTTTTTACCGGGACGAATTGATCATCAGCCATTACTTCGAATCCGGAAATTACAGTTCCGGGCTTCCTTAATTCTTTATTGAAAGTGATAAATAGTAAGGTACCACCTGGATCCATCCCGATGCCGGTAACTAAAACCCGTGGTAAGACATCACCAGTTTTAAATTCAAACCAATTGACCTTGTATCCGCCTTCCGGAGCCATCATCCTCAGGTATTGATGACCTTTTTCAAGAGTTACAAGTGAATAGAAAGTGTCCCAGGACGACCAGCTATCGCTCCCTGGCAGAGGTATCGTATCGAGATTTTCCGTTTTCACATCAGGTTTTTGCCATCTCATTTCCGAATAAAAATAAGGACGTGAAATCCTTGCAGCAACAGTATAAACACCCTCCTGCCTTACATTAAGTGCAAAATCCAGGTAATCGCCGTTATCTATAGAGCCAATGTCCAGCCCGCCCCCATCATCGGAAGTAACAATGGCAATTGTGCCTGAATTGAGAACATAATCCTCTGCCTCAACAATACCTGGGATATCATGAAATTCGGGTTCAGGAAGATTATTTTCGATGCTGATTCCGGTAAAATCCCTCAATACTCCCCTGTCAACAGTTTCAATTATTCCGCCTGTATAGGAAAGACGAATGACGTCATCACTTCTGAACGGATTTTTTGCTTTTATGATGAGTGAATAATCTTTATTCACAATTGAAGATGCAGAACAGGTATCACCATTAATAATCAGGATGAAGAAATCTTCCATCCCCTGTACATCTGTGAAAACCTTGTTGAAGGTGAGGACCAAATGCAGGCCATCATCAGCAACAACGGCGGAAAGGAGTTCCGGCGGAGTTCCCCTGGCAAAGTTTGTAACAGGGAAATTACTAACAGGTGCGAATATTCCACCATCTTCGGCAAATACAGACATCCCCTGGTATGTAATAAATAGTTCATATTCAGCATAAACCACCGCATTCAAGGGCAAAGTCACCTGTGTAGAATCATTATTTTCATAACTAATGGCGGTTAAATCAACATGATCAGTGGCCCCCTGATCTTTTACTATGGAAAAGTCATTGTATGCAGTGTCACTGAAATAAACCGGCTTATTGAACTTAAGATCTAATGAGTCCCCATTGTTGTTGGTCTTTGCTGAAATTAAACGTGGTGGAGAGCCTGGAAGGAGATTGTCTACAAGCTTATCCTTAAAATCCAGTAATGAACCGTTCTCGCTTGGTACCAGGTTGCCGCCTGTGTATGAAAGACTGACACTATCGGTATTCAATATTTCACGGTCAAGAGTAATATTAACAATACCTGCGTCAGCTTCATCCAGTGAATAGTTAATTGTACCATTATAAACAGTATCATTCACTAAAATCTTAAAACCTGTCACTTCCCCTGGTAAAACAACCGGATTTGAGAGATACAACTTAATAACATAGGGATCAACCTCGATTTTTGAGTAGTCATATTTGGAAAACAACCTTGGGAAAAACACAAACGACTTAAGCCTAAGCAGGTCACTTGTGGCTGCCCCCCTGAACCTCAGGTATACATCGTGGTTACCCTCAACATTAGCAACGGGCGCAGAAAAGGTTTCAAATAAAGCCGGGCTGCCGGTATCTCCCAATAAACACGCCCCAATTTTAGTACCCGTATCAATAGAATCCAGCCATACCTCGACAGTCCCATTATTCCCCGCAGATGATGCAGTAATTTCGATCCGGCCCGGTGATCTCCCATATTCCCCATTTCCGAATTCCACACCAGGATACATAGCCCAGTCATTATCATTAATATCCCCGAGCACAGCGTCCCCATCAACAGTTTCAGAAAGGGAAGTCCCCCACTGATTGGCAGGACAATAACCATCTACAGGTGAATAAGCATCCCGGTAGATATAAAGATCGAAATCTGCCATGTTGTTCAATGCATAAAGGCCTTGCCGGTTACCTATCCAGCCGTTTGATTCAGGTTGTTCTTTATCCAGTTTAGACACATCTATAGAATTCCCGACCCGATGCCACTCCCAACCATCTGAACTGTAATAACCGCTCAGGATATGCTGGGACCGGATCAGTTTAAGCCAGATGGTAGTACCGATATCATTTCGTGTTTCATAGGCTTGACCTGCGTATTTCAGGCAAATGATTTTATGTCCATTCTTAAATGAGCTGTAAAGTCGCACGTCCAGGTTATCAACACCGGTAAGTCCGTTGGTTAGTCTTATCCCGGCTTCCTGGTTTTCGTTCACAGCATCAAAATCGAGTCTTGTGATTAGCGACCATGAATGTTCGCCATCGTT
This sequence comes from Bacteroidales bacterium, assembly GCA_035638735.1. Lineage (GTDB taxonomy): Bacteria > Bacteroidota > Bacteroidia > Bacteroidales > DASQZK01. The sequence goes on along the minus strand of DASQZK010000332.1, from coordinate 2,262 downwards.
TTTTATCAGGTGTGTGAGCCCTGAGCCCGGTTTCAACCTTAACCAGCCAGGTCTTTCAGTCAATGAATACCTTGTTGCAGGGGTCCGGCCAAAGAATTCCCATTCAACATTCATTCGGGTATTGTCAAAGAAGTCGGAATGAGGAACCATCCATGGTATTCCACTGCTGGAGAACCCGGGGGCAGGTGAAGGTTCATTAACCGGCCACGACATAAGCGGTTTTCCATCGTTAGTCCAGGTAACACGGCTTAATAATCCCTGCCGGCCCTGTCCATGCCATTCATTGTTTGACCATGAGAATGCGTACGACTGAATAATGGCCCACCACGATCCATCGTCAGCCTGTACAGGGTAAGAACTGTGATTTGGGCCATAAAACAATGAATTAGAACGATCCTCTGTTGCCAGGATATTTCCTAAAAATTCCCAGGCTGCTTCATCACTCGTAAGGGTACTGCTCCTGAATGCATATTCGTCAGCAGCAGCATTGCCCGCCACAAAATAATAGTAATACCCGTCCTTTTTACACATCACAGGTCCCTCTGCCCAACTAAGCGGGTAATCAGGGGCAGGATTTATCCAGTCCAACGATATCTTTTCACCCGTGCACTGTCCATCATTCCCAAGTCGGAATATTTGGTTCTTATCCTGGCCGGGCTTAGCAATGAGGTAAGCCGTACTATCGTCGTCGACGAATATGGAATTATCGGTACCTAAACCGTTTGAAGCTGACAAGGGCACGCTCATCTTTATGGGTGTACTCCACGGACCGAAAGGGCTATCGGCCTTTACAAACCACATCGAGCCTTTTAAGGCGAAATAGTCCCAGAAATGTCCCGCAAAAAAAGCCATTGATCCTCCCCAAATGCCACAGGCCTGGCAGTTGTCCAACTCATCCCAGCCCGGGTCTACAGGCTGGCTTGCTATTTCCCAATGCACAAGATCTGTTGAATGATAGATCTTTGGTGTTGTATTAAAAGATGAACCGGTGGTAAAATAATCATTGCCTGCTTTCAGTAAGGTGGGATCGGGATGATCGCCGGGAATGACCGGATTCATATATGTTTCAAAAGAGACAGACTGGCTCCGAAGGGTTAATGTCGATGATAGTAAGAAAGTTATAACTATAGCAGGAAGAAAAATCCTGGCTTGAAATAACGCCAAAGGCAATACAGGAATGATATGATTTGGTTTTAGTCGTCTAGTCAACATGAATCACAAGGTAGTAAATTGATAAAAAAAAAGCACTTTCCATGTCAATTTCATAAGAATCTCATACTAATTTATGTCCGGCAGTATGAATTAATGCCATGTTTAATCAGTCTGTCTATAATGATGGATAACTGCGTTGTTACAAAAATTTTAATTCCTCTTAGGCATTCGTATACTGCGGATTAAAATTTTTGCACACTCCCGTTTACAACGGAACAGGCTTTGTTTTCGAACATTTTAATCCAGACACCTGGACTTTATTGACATTCTCTAAGTAGGACTAATTTCTTTCTGGCTTTTCTCCTCTGCCTTTCATAAATTAGACTTCCTCTAAAGTAACCATTCTTCTAAACATTGTGGCAATGAACAAAGAAAATCGCCTCACCCCTTCACTGATATCTTACCTTACAATAAGAAAAGCACTTGGAATTCTTGGCATTGCCTTGCCACTGGTAATGATAGCCGGATCGGTGCTTCTCGGGCATTGCCATGAAATTCAAAGTTCCATCAGTGCCTATTATTATACCAATATGCGTAATGTGTTCGTCGGGATTATTTTTTCCATTGCCCTTTTTCTCTTCTCCTACCGGGGATACGAGAAGAAAGATGCTATGGCGGGGAAACTGGCATGTTTCTTTGCGGTTTGTGTGGCACTCTTCCCCACAACTTTAGACGAACCGTCTACCACCTGTCTGATCCATTTCTCACATAGCAGCATATCCAGTTCGGTCCACTTTATATCGGCAGCCGGATTTTTCCTTACGCTCTCCTATTTCTCAATCTTCCTGTTTACCAAATCGGAAGAGAAGCCGACAAGGATGAAGCGAAAACGAAACGAACTTTACCGTATTTGCGGCTATATCATGCTGGCCTGCCTGGTATTAATCGCAGCTTATACCATTTGCGATACGCATGGCGGTTGTTCAGCCATTACATCTTTAAAACCGATATTCTGGCTGGAAACCATAGCCTTATGGGCTTTCGGAATTTCATGGCTGACGAAGGGAAAAGGCCTGCTTACGGATAAGGATTGACTGAGACTACATTCAT
>DASQZK010000331.1:0-6908 GCA_035638735.1 Bacteroidales bacterium | reverse complement strand
TATACAATCAGGCGTTTATCGGCAAAGGCATGATCGAGCCCGGCGGCCAGGCTTTTTAAAATGCCGGCCGACTGCAGGGCTCCAACGGCCAGGAGAATGCCCAGGAAAAAGAGTACACTTGAAATGTCGACCCTGGACAGGGCTGAACTTAACCTGAGGTGTTTCCTGTCTTTATGTTTCGAATGCATGAGGTCCGTGACCATCCACATCAGTCCTACGCCAAAAAGGATTCCCATATATGGCGGCAGATGGGTGATCGTTTTAAATACAGGGACGAAGATCAGAGAGCCAATACCAAGGAAAAGCACGAATAATCCACCGGGCTCGGTTTTAGCGTGTTCTTCGATCTTCTGTTCACTGACCATCAAGGTTCCTTTCATCCGGAATGATTCCAGAGAGAGGGGGACGATCAAGGTCACCATACTCGGTATAAACAAGGCTTTGATAATATTCCAGCTTGTAATGCGGTTGCCGATCCAGAGCATGGTGGTTGTGACGTCGCCGATGGGCGTCCATGCTCCGCCTGCATTGGCGGCAATGATCACCATACTGGCAAACATCACCCGGTCTTTTTTATTGTCGATCAGTTTACTCAGCAATGAAACCATGACGATGGACGTGGTCAGGTTGTCGAGGATGGCAGACAAGAAGAAGGTTGCAAAACCGGTCATCCACAACAGGCTCACTTTGTTCTTGGTATGTATCCATTGGATAATGACCTTGAACCCCTTATGGGCATCAATCATCTCCACGATGGTCATGGCGCCTAAAAGAAAAAACAGGATCTGTGAAATATCGGCCAGGTTTTCTGAAAGGCTTATAACCGTGTGATGAATGTCATATTCGCCTAAAGAGAAGATGACCCACAACGCTACAGCCATAAGAAGCGCAATAGCTGTTTTACTGATACGCAGGGGGTGTTCAAGCGTAATGGCCAGGTAGCCGGCTATAAATACGGTGATGAGAGAAATGATGAACATGATGAGTGATGTTGATAAAAAACGACGTCAAATGTAATACTGAACCGCTGCCGTTATCCTTACAAAAGGCATAATTTTCCAAAAAAGAAATGGCCGTAGACAGAGATGGTTGTGTATCACGTTCATTATCTGACCGATGGCATCCTGGCTTTTAAATCGCGCGAACACATGGACAACCACCTGTCAGTATTTTTAGATGATTCTAAATCAGAAACAGTTTTTTAGGCTGAAAGTTTTATCGCCATTCAGCGGTTGTTTAATCGAAATTCATCACTTTTACAGTCCAAATTTAAATTGACGATGACAAAAGAAGGATACAAAAAGATACTGACAGTGGCGTTTTACGTGTGGGTAGTTACCTTGTATGTGCTTACCGCCCTGCCGGGGAAAAGCGGGCCTGAGAAATTTTCAGATTCACCCATCAGGTGGGATTACTTCGAACACTTTTTTCTTTTTATGGGTATACCAGTGGTGTATTTCCTGTCGGGAGGAGCCGGAATAAAGGCAAAGACGGCTCGGTCAGGCATGCTCCTTATTGCTGCAGGGCTGGTCTATGCCGTCCTGGCAGAAGTCCAGCAGATCATTGTCCCGGGCCGGGCTTATAACCCGGTCGATCTATCGCTTAACCTGTCGGGTTTTCTTATTGGTATCCCGGTGGGCCGGTACTTTGGTAAGATTATGTGGAAACTGGTCCCACGAAGATTTTAGCATAGCAGGATTAGCAACCGCATCCGGCGAAGCAGGCTTACTGCTCTTCCTTCCCGATTTTGTGAATAAAAGCATCCGGGAAGCCTTTATTCCTGATTTTTTCAAGGGCTTTTTCAGCCTCGGCTTTCCTGAGGTAGATGCCTTGCGACACCCTGTAAAACCCGTCACTTTCACGGGTTATCCGTACTTTGGGCAGGGCGTTGTAGACCATCTGATCTGGTTTATTTTTCGTTGCTGTTATCTGGATCGTAAAATAGAAGTCCGGGTCCCGGTCGGCTTTAAGGGTTTGGGGTGTAATAGTATAACTTGAAATGGGCATTACAAAAGCGTCGGTATACCCCTGGTTGAAATAGTTGTCCATCCGTTTTTTTGCCTCGTCATAGGTTTCGAAGATACCGGTGACATAACGGTGGTACTCGTCTTTTCCTTCAAAAAGCTGGATGTTTTCGGGATGTTTGAATATGCTGAAGTCAATTTCTTTTTTCAGCGCCAGTAGTTGGATAGTGAACGGTCCCCTCAGTTCACCCGGATCAAAATTTGTTGATTCAAGCAAACGTTTGAAATTCTGCTCTTCAAGAAGGATTGCTTCGGGGTAATTCTCATCGATCACGGAGTTGAGGTAAGCCGTGGCACTTGTTTTAATGTCAAAGGGTCCGGCTGTATATAGCACGCCGTGATCTGTCTCGAAGAGCCGTATCATCTGTCTCCTGACTTCGGATGGCGATGTTTTCAACTTCCCGGGAAGTTGTTCAAGGATGATATAATAATGCTTGTCCCTTGCCGGCCTGAGATTTTCGGGCACATCCAATTCCTGGATCCTGACATTGCTGTAATGATTGTTTATCAGGCTTATCTCGACCTGCCGGTTTAGGCGTCTTCCTTCCGGATTGTCGCTGCCATCAGGATTTACATTGATGGCGATATTCTTATCTTCACCCACGGCAGTAGAAATAAACCGTTCCCTGCTGACTCCTTTTGATACCAGGTAATCGATGACGGCCCTGGCACGTTTACGCGACAGTTCGAGGTTATAGGCAGAAGAACCCCTGGAGTCTGTATGTCCCCTGACCTGTAAAAAAAGGTCGGGATATTTCGTCATAATCTGGTAAAACTTCTCAAGTTGCAGGGAATCCTCAAGATAGATCTCATATTTGTCGAAGCCGAACAGGATATTTTTCACAAGAAGGAATTCACCATTGGCTACACTCTCGGGTTGAAGGGAGTTTTCGATATGGATGTTTTCCTGTCCGGCATTCGTTTTGAGTTTTAGGTCGATCTCTTCTTTTTTGTAATTCTCGGCCGTGACATCAATCCTGAAGTCCCCCGAAGGGATATCTGCCGTGTATTTACCTGTTAATGGATCTGGCTTAACCACGGTGATTGTATCGCCCGAGTTTGTATTGACAATCTTAACGGTGACAGTAGAATCAATAATCCCGTTGTCGTTGGTTGAGATATTCCCGTTAAGGGTGAATGTCTGTTCGTTGCCGGCCCTGTTGAAACGAATCCATTCGATCCGGTTTTCAGGCCAAGGCTGGTGGGAGCTGCTGTAAAGGGCTTGTTCGCCATTTTGCAACGGGAAGAAGAAGAGGTCGTCATCGCTTGTACTGACCGGAAAACCAATATTGGCCGGGACTGACCATGTATTGTCGGGAAGCTTTGAACTGTAAAAGATATCATAACCACCCATGGTTGCATGTCCCATGGAACTGAAATAAAGTGTTTGGCCATCATCTGACAGGAAAGGGGTGTCTTCGCTGTACAATGAATTCACGACCTTACCGGCATTTACGGGGTCGGACCACTGTCCGCCGGATAAGCGTGTACTGAAATAAATGTCCATGGCCCCGTTTCCGCCGGGTCGGTTGCTTGTAAAACAAAGCGTTTTCATGTCGGCAGATACACTGGCATGAGACTCGTCGTAGGGTGAATTCACCGGGCTATCCAGCTTCTTCATGGGTGTCCACCGGCCTTTTTTGAAACGGCTGACGTAAAGGTCCTTGTCTACCTCTCCCTGCCTTACCAGGTAAAGTTCCGAACCATCGCGGGATATGCCTGAAATTTCACAATCGTCATCGGCTTTCAGCTGTTCGTTAATGTTTTCAGGCGTTGCCCACTTTCCCTTCATCTTTTTTGTCATCATGATGGCAGAATAAAAGGGTTTTACAGACATGTAAACCAGTATGGAGTCTTTCTCAGCTAACACGGCACGGCTTGTCGAGATTGAGGCATTTACCCTTTCGCCGGCATCAGTGAGTGTCAGCCCCAGGGTGTCTCTGATCATTTGTTTTGCCAGTTCTACCGAGGCAATCTGTGCTCCGACATATTTAATCTCGGCGGTGTTTTGCAGGGGCATAACATTTTTGTATTTCGCATAATATTTCCGCGCCTCATCGAAATTGTTCTCGATATGGTAGGCCCGGCCCAAGGCAAAAAATGCTTCACGGGGAGCGTTCCGTTCTTTGTAATTCCCTTCACGATAGCCTGGTGAGACGCTTGCCACAGCTTTTTCGAGGAATGGGATGGCTTTCTCCTTCATGCCGTCAACACTCAGGTAACTGGCCCCGGTAAGAAACTGCAGGTTGCTATTTGACGGATCGGCTTTCAGTAACTCATGGTACAGGAAGGCTGACTCACGAAAATTTCCCCGGAGAAAGAAATATTCGGCATCACGGAATTTTTCCTTGAATGTTGTTTTGTCCGTGCTGCCCTGGGCTGAAAGGCCCTGGTAGATAACAATTATCAGAATACATAAAGCCAATAGCTTTTTTTTCATTCTTTCTTTCTTATCTTGATGCATTTCCCGAGCCCGTCATCAGACGGTTAAAAGTACCAATTGGAAATATATGCATCAATTTCTTTTATCAACAAACATTTTCATAATCTGTATGTTAGTGTAAAAACCACGAATTATGGCTGACAGACGTACGTTTATTAAAATTCTTTCCGGTGCTGCCGCAGGCACACTGTTACCGCTTCCTGTGTTCGGCCGTATGGACGAAGGAGTAAGCGATCGCTGGGGTGAACTGTTACCCCGACGTGAATTCGGGGCCACCGGTGAGAAAGTGACCATGATGGGGGTGGGCGGATTTCATATCGGCAAACAAAGCGACTACGAGGCACAGAAAACCATTGAAACGGCCATTGAAGGCGGGATCAGGTATTTCGACACCGCGGCCGATTACCAGCATGGCGGCAGTGAACAGAAACTCGGTCGCCTTCTTGTCCCTAAATACCGCGACGAGATCTTCCTTCACACCAAGACACGTGCCGTTACGGCTGAACAGGCACAACAACACCTCGAAGACTCACTGATGCGTCTCAATACCGATCACCTCGACCTTTGGCTTATGCATTCCGTCAACTCGGAGGAAGACGCCGACAACCGCATCGATAATGGCGTTTTGGACGTTTTTCAAAAAGCCAAAGCGGAAGGAAAAACCAGGCACATTGGCTTCAGCGGTCACGTTACACCGGTTGCCCATCTTAAAATGCTTCAGATCGCTCCCGACCTCGAGGCCTGCATGCTCCCGGTGAACCTGGTCGATCCAAGTTACAACAGTTTTATTAAAAATGTCATTCCCGAATTACAGGATGCCAACATGGGGATTATTGCTATGAAGACACTGGCCGGTGGGGGCTTTTTTGGTGGAGGCTTCGAGGGTAATGCACACCTGAACAAACGGGTCATCGATTACATTACTGTGAAGGAAGCCATTCAGTTCTCGTTGAGCATGCCGGTAAGCGTCCTTGTCACCGGTCCCGACAATTCGACCATGATGAAAGAGAAGATCGGTTATGCTCAATCGTTTCATGGTATGGACGAAGCTACGGCTAAGACGCTCATTGATAAGGTAGCGAAATTTGCAAATACAAAGGTGGAGTATTACAAGATGTAGAAGAGTGAAGGTTGAGCAACTATACAAGGGTCACTTCAGAAGTGCGATAGAGTACAAGGATATGCACTGTAGGGCTTTGCGAATTGGAACGCGCGGAGGTATACCGCAGAGGCACAAGGATAAAGGGATTTTTACGATATATAGGTATGATCGGAGTGGTCTTCAATAAAGTGTGTCATAATTACACATATTTTGTATAATAATTACACGTTATTTATTTGGGTGTCCGGTTAAAATTTAAAATTGTTGAGAAAATTCTGTTACCATCAGCGTTATAGAGAATCCTGACAGTCCATACCATACTATTGTTTTGTCCTTGTGCCGGACGGGCATTTACTTTTTTGCTTACTTCATAATATTTTCAATTGTGTTCCCCGTTGAGACGGGGCTTATTGCTTCAGAATATCAAAAGATTCTCTCCTTTTTTCAACATCCTAAAGCCATCAGGACCCATCATCGGGTCTCTCCACTGCTTAATCGATTTCGCCCTTCGAGTCCCGGTATCCGTTAAGTACTCACTCTGCCTTCTCTTTTTCCCCGATCTTCTCCAGGAAATCCAAAAAATCTACTGTGTTCTCGATCATCTTAATGTTTCCGGGAAGATCGTTCCGGACTGATTCCGGATCGTAGATTGAAAAAAGTACGAGTTGATTGGCAAACTTACGGGATAGTTGCTCAAGGTATTCCCTGAAGTCGATGCCGGAGATGCTGGAGCTGAACGAGGTGAACAGGAAATCACAGGACCGGATTTCCACAACCGATTCGAGATCGTTCAAAGGAACGGATTGCCCGAGGTAAATCACCCGGTGTCCTCGTTTCCTAATAAGGTAATCGTAAAAAAGCAGGCCGATTTCATGCAATTCTCCTTCGGGTAGAAAAAGGACGAAACGTTTAACCGGTTTATTGTCATCCCTTTCTTCCTCGATGATATCGTCAATTGCTACAATCAGCTTTTGCCTGACCAGATTCGAGATGAAATGTTCCTGGGCCGGGTTTATGGCGCCAGTCTGCCAGAGAAGTCCTATTTTCTGAAGGAAGGGATATACGGTATACAGGATGGTTTCTTCGAAGCCGTCCTGCATGATTGTGCGGGAGAGTATTTTTTCAAATTTTTTCTCATCCAGTTCGATCATGGCGATCACCAGGTTTTCGATCATACTTTCGGAATCCTGGTTACGTTTAGAGAGATCGCTGATTTTCGAGTGTAATTCGTCGTCGCCGAGACCAGCTATGAGACTTATCTTTAGTCCGTTGCGGTTAAGCAAAGCTACGTTAAGGACCTTTTTCAGGTCATCATCATCGTAATACCTGATGTTGGTTT
>DASQZK010000330.1:0-9211 GCA_035638735.1 Bacteroidales bacterium | reverse complement strand
CCTGGAGGTTTGCCGGCAACGTTCCGGGCCGCGAAGAGCTGATGATGAGATAGCGGCCAAGGTTAAATGCCATCACTTTTAATCCGGCATCAGGTTGTCCGGCTTTGTAATTTTGCCATCTTACATCAGTGGGCTTCTCTTCTGCCTCACTGTTTCCATCTATATGTAAATTAACCCTGCTGTAAAGGTTCTGATAATCGCGGATGTGCTTTTCTTTTAGAACAGTGTATCCTTCCTTCGCTGCATTATCTATTAATTCCCTGGTCAACTGCGACGGATCTCTTCCTGTATAATCGGGATACGACAACTTGTAGTTCGTGGCAAAGGTATACAGGATCGTTACTTCATCTGCGTTTTTTACAACTAAAAGGCTGTCTTTACTTATCGTTTCACCCCCGTTGTTTATGATTTTAGCCCGGATAGAAAAAGGTCTCTGGTTATCATTTACCATCCCCCTTACTTCAATTTCATCGGAGGTAGAATTTATTTTAAAGCTATCCTGTATCATTCGAAATCCCATTTCGAAATGAACCGAATGCCGTTTATCGGCTTTCAATCTGATCACCGCAATTCTGTCGGGATAAGAACAGAAATACTCGCGTGAATAATGAATACCGTTTGAGGCATAATCAACCAGCCCCAACGATTGTGACAGATCAAGGCTGCGTTTGTAATTTGAAATACCTGTTGTATCTGTATCGAACAACAGATGCATACTACCGAGGGCAGAAAAGCCCCCGAACCGTCTGTCGGTACCTAAATAATTCGATATTACCAGGTCATCGGCTTCTTTGATCTTCCCTTCCGCAATCAGCCTGGCAATTTCCGGGAGTGATTCCCTGCATTCCGGATTTACGCCGACCTCTTCCCAGTCGCCACGAAACGGGCCGCCCGTCCAGATCGATTTTTCAGATAATTCCAAAACTTCTTTTTCAATACCCCCGTAATACGAAACGCCCATATATCCGTTCCCCAGGTGGAGGGCTTCGCTGTTCCAGTAACGTGCGGGAGACGTATACCAAAGGCTTTCATTGTGGTTGAACGCTTTGTTATTCGTGCAACCAAAGATAAATAAGGATGCAAAGGCCAGCCATATTATGCGTTTTTCCATATAAATTCATTTTGTATGATTCACAGTAAAGATACGTAAGTGCGTCAGCTTTCTACAAAAACACCGGGAATTTAACCCGTTTTGCCGTAATTATGGTACGTAAGGATGAATGGTACGAGGCAAAACGTGAGTGAATCGAAGTCCGTTTGTAACCGACCATCAATTCTGCAAAACGGTCTTTCGCAAATAGCAATGCCCGTTTAACTTTCCCTGAACCCAGGTCATATACGTTGTAAATGTCCGTTAATGCTTAAAAACCCTTACCGGGACATCTGTTAATGATTGGTCGGTACCCACGTCGCGCGGCTCACAAAACCAGACCAGCTTACCTTCCAAAGTTAAATCCTTTGGGCATTGTGAGGCATCAGGATGAGTTTCCATAAACCGTTTGAGCATTTCTTGCTGCATTTGCAATACTATTTTTGCATTCACTGGATCTTTTGAAACATCATGTGATTCGCCGGGATCGTTTTCCAGGTCATACAGGCGATGTACAATTCCTGAAGGGCCATAGCCGGTGGCATAACCAAGCCCCAAATCACGGCTGCCGGTGGTAAACATGTATTTCCATTTAGGTGTACAAACCATAGCCAGGTTGTCTTCAAGGTATTCCGAAAAAGCAAATTCCCTGAGGCTGTCTGTCTCATTCTTCAGCACAGGCAAAAAACTCTCCCCCTGGACTTCAGCCATGGGTTTGAACCCAAGCCAGTCAATAATTGTAGGCACAATGTCGACATACTCAACCAGGGCTTGTTTTTTAACGCCCTTGTCAAAGGCGTCGCCGGCTTTAATAATCATTGGTTGTCGGACAGCTTCCTCCCACATAGTGTGTTTTTCGAACCGTTTATGGTCATTTAAAAGGTAGCCATTATCGCTGATATATATAATCATGGTATTTTTATCCAGCCCATTTTTTTTGAGGGCATCTAAAACGATCCCCACATTTTTATCCATGTATTCGGTCGAAGTATAATAGGCGGCAATGATTCCCCTTCGCTGGGCATCCGTTAGATTTCTGAATTTCTCCGGGATCCATCGGTCGTCTTCCGGACTTCCTTCAGGCAGGGGCATATCATCCGGATTGTATTTCCCAGCATATTCAACCGGATAGTAATACGGATGATGAGGCTGAAAAAAAGCAGTCCAGAGGAAAAATGGTTTTTCACGGTTCTCATTGATAAATTCAGCGGCACTATTGGCATAAAAAGTTCCCTGGCTGTAAGCATCATAAACAGGCTGCGGCAGGTTACGACAGTTCATCCGTTCAGGAATATTCCCTTTTGCCTTTTTTGCATCATAGGTTTCGATCTCCGCCTGTAGCTCAGGAAGCTGGTTTTGCCTCAAAAACCGCTGGTAGGCATCATTCTCGATAATTGTATCGAAACCGTGGTGGGGCATCCCGTTTTTATAGAGCGAGTACCAGGCCCAGTTATTGAAATGGGTTTTACCTACCAGGGCTGTTTTATATCCTTTGTTGTCTAAATAATTAGCTATGGTCGCGTTCCCCTCTTCCTGAAAGGGTGTAAATAACAAATTAACACCCGTTTTATGAGGGTATTTCCCGGTTAACAGCGACTGCCTCGAAGCATTGCAAATGGGTGAATTACAATAGGCATGCGTAAATATCACACCTTCATTTGCCAATTTATCAATGTTGGGTGTGTGTATGATTTCGTTTCCATAGCAGCCGGTAACTTTCAGCGCATGATCATCGGCCAGGATAACCACCACATTTTTGATTGCCTTTTCCTTTTTTTCTACATGGGATGAACACCCGGATAAAACTATTTGACATCCGGCGATCCCAGCCGTTATCAGGATATTTAAATTTTTAGTCATTTGAGTAGCTCTATTATTGAAAGAAAAATGAAGTAACAGCCATTGGTATATATACTTACGACTTAACCCGGTCTACGTTTCCGCGTAGCGATCATAAATCCCTTCGGGTGTCACTTCACAGAAAAACCAATATATGCGTGTGGTGTCGGTTTAAATAATGTCCATAAAATTATACAACCATTTTTTAAATCAGGCCATTTTTTGTTAAAATGTCTCAATGTCCAATTTCGTTATCCCTGGTGTCCGGTAAAAATGAGTTGGATGATTTAAAAATTCCGCACGTCCTCCCGGGGGCAGGCCACCGACCGGACCGTCAGAGACGGAGAGCTCACAGACTGCCACGTTTTTTGACGGGGAGGACCTGGTTGAAAATTAGCAGTAATGAATTCAAGGTTTCAATTTGAGTGGTTATTACTGTAACATAAAGTGGCTGTCCGGGACTCCCTGTCTCTTTCATGTAAAAAACAGAGGGAAATCAGACATGCTGGTTTGGCAAGATTTCACGTGACCGAACCCTAAAAGACCATAGACCTATAATTCATTCCTACTCCCTTAACATGTCCAAAAGCCAAAGTATTGAATAATAGATTTCAATTTATCTATAGTATTCATTACACTAAACATATAACGTTTCAGAGAACTCAGCACCCGCTGAGGTGACGATTTTTTACAATGAATAGTCATTGTCCTGACACAACTGTATTCAGCGATAATACCTGCAATAGACAGGCAAGTAAACCATGAATAACTAACTATTTCACAATCTGATAACACCAGGGCAAATATATTAATAAGGATGAATCGAGTTAATTAAAATGGTAAAATAATTGTGAATGATTTCACAAATAAGCCCCATCCTAAACGCCTGTATAACTGGTTTTTATAAATTTTTTTTCAATTTTTCGTCAGGAAATAATTGCTTTTAAGGTTGAATTATTTACATTGTTTTACCTAAAACCCTCATCGGCAGATCTCAACATATATTTCATTAATTAAATTTTACAATTTCCTGAGGATGGATTTAATTATATTGTGCAGATTCTTACATATAAGGAATAACTATTAACACATAATCCGGGAAATTTAATAGTATCTCATATAAACTTAAGATCATTTTAAGATTGAGTGAATCATAAAAAATAATACTATGAAAAAGTATCTACTTTTCCTTTTCTCATTCCTGATTGCTCCTCTTGTAGTTGCTGCACAAACCGATATCAGCGGCAACATCGTCAACAATACTACGTTAACCGCAGCAAACAGCCCGTATATCGTCACCGGCAATCTTAATGTAGACGCTGGCGCAACCCTGACGGTAGAGCCTGGTGTTGAGATGAGGTTTAATTCCGGCGTGTACCTCCAGGTGTATGGTACGATGCAGGCCAACGGGGCCACCTTTACGGCCAATCAAAGTACCACCAGGGGATTCTGGAAAGGAATATACGTGTCGTACGAAAGTTCATCCGATATCGGAACGGTGGTACTTGACAACTGCCTGGTTGAATATGCCCAATCGCTGTTTGTCCGCAAGGGCGATCTGACCCTGACCAACAATACACTCGTTAAAGACTTCAGCGGTTATGGCATCGACATTTACACGGCAGGCACATTAAACATCGACAACACGACAGTACAAAATTGTTCTTACCCCGTCTATTTCAGGGACAAGGGCGGTAACGGGAAATGGACGGTTGGTGCGGGTGTGAGCCTGACGGGTAACGATAACGACTATGTTTTCATTGACTTCCGCGATGTAAACAGCCATTTTCATTTAAGTAATGCCGGGATCCCTTACTATTACAATTCCGAACTGCGGGTCACCGAAACCGGGGTTCTCACCATCGATCCCGGAACCTCCATCCTCGCTACCACCGGCGGAAATATAACCGTAAACGGTAAATTCAAAGCACTCGGAACACAGGCCGACCCTGTGACCTTCGCCAATGAGCCGCTGTCTTCATACTGGTCAGGGATTAACTTTCTCGATCCTGCCATTGACACTGCCTGCATACTAACTTATTGCAATTTCTCCGGAGCAAATTATACATATTACGACAGCCGGAATTACGAAATTTCAAAGTGCGCCGTTGAGGTCATTAACAGTTCGCCATCATTTAACAATTGTGAATTCACCGATAACCGGTATAACCTGGTTGTCACCGGGCGTAGTTTCCCCATATTCGCGGATTGTAATTTCATGCCTTCCAACCTGATCGACAAACAAACCCTGAACATTAACATGGATCTCAATGCAGATCCGGTTTTCAATAATTGTTCCGCTGTCTTCAATAACAATGAGGCCAGGGCTATCGGGATTATAGGATCAACGGTATACGGCGATTCCCGTCTTGGTCATCGTTCATTCACGAACCTGGACAGCATCAGCTACACGCTTTACGGCAACGTAATCATCCAGGATACGGCCTCACTCACGATTGATCCGGGAATTGTCATCAAAAGTACAGGCAGCGGAGATTATATCCAGGCAAACGGCGCTTTAACGGCTGTCGGTACTACCGACAATCCCATCGTATTCACCCATGTCGGTGATGACAGCTTCGGCAGACCATCAGATACTTACCAGGATGGAATTACGTCCATCCCGAACAGCAGCGCCGGTCGCATCATCCTGAACAGCCAGGCAACTTCGACACTGGAAAACTGGAAAATCTTATACGCTGGAATGAACAGTTCCAATTTTGCGGTAACCGCCAATTACGGGAACATCATTAAAAACTGTGATATCAGCAACAGCTACCGGGGTATTCTTTTCTCGGGCGATGCACAGATCCTCAACAACACATTTGAAAATATTAACAATTATCCGCTGTCACGACGTATGAATGACGGCTTGCCCGTCCTCATCGGCAATACGGTCGCTAACAGCGGTTTCCTGGGAATATACGTTTATGATTTCCTCGACGGAACATACGCCATCGGGGGGCTTGACATAGGCACCAACACAAATGTAGCCTACATCATAGATAACAACACCTACATCCCGGAGAACACAGATGTGACTATTCTCCCGGGAACGATATTCAAATTCGCCAGTTACTATGGCAAGCTGTCGGTCCGGGGCGGATTGAATGCCGAAGGGAGTAAAAACAATAAAATCATCTTTACTTCACTCTGGGACAACTCGGCCGGCGGAAATACAAACTTTAACACGGGTTCCGACCCGACAGGATATAAATGGAACGGGATTGAATTTCTCAATACATCGCACGATGCTGTCAACCAGCTTAAGAACTGCGAGGTTCGCTATGTAAATAACGGCCTGGTTATGACCGATTGTAAGATCGTTATCGATTCCGTGCTGCTTAATTTTTCGAGCAACCATGCCATGGAGATATACGGCACTGCGAATCCCGTCATAACCAACTCGGTTTTCAACAATCTGGAATCTGCACCGGTTCACATGGATATGTTCGCCAGCCCGGTCTTTTCCAATAACTCCGTTGCCAATGTCACCCGGATAGGCATAAGTATCAACGGGGGAACGATCAGCGGAACGGTTCCGGCCAGGAGTTTTGCCGGTTATGATACCATTACCTACCTTATCAATGAAACATTGAGGGTTGACGACCAGTTAACCATCCCTGCCGGGCTGACCTTTAAAGCAAGCAACTCATCATACTTCGACATTTACGGTACGCTGAATATCCTGGGGACGGCAGCCAGACCGGTTGTTTTCACTTCGCTCCAGGATGATGCTTACGGCAAACCCTCCGATACCGAGCAGAACGGTAACACGAGCATCAACACATACGGAAACCGGATCGTCTTCAGGGATTTGTCCGATGATAACAGCATTATCGACCATGCCCTGTTCAGGTATTCGTACGATTATGCCATCACGGCAGAGAAAGCTTCTCCGACCATCAAAAACTCGACTTTCTACAAAACCAATAACAACGGGATAACTCTTGTTGGAGCCAGTGCCCCGACCGTTGATTCCTGCCGCTTCGAAGACCTGACCTTCCCTGTTATCACATCCCTGGTAACCTTCCCGGGGAGCTACCGGGGTAACGTGCTGGCAGGCACCACGGCCCATGGCATTTTAATTACCGATAATGAAACCCTGACACAGAATTACACCCTGAAGAAGCGTAGTTTTGCCGGCATCGCGAACATCCCTTATATTTTCAACAGGTACAACGTGGGCACCAGTGCCGTGCTGACCATTGAGCCCGGCGTGGTCTGTAAATTCAGGCAGGACGGCTACCTGAATGTCCGCAATGGGCTGAAGGCAGCCGGAGGAAGTACCGCCGACAGCGCCATCGTCTTTACATCAGACAGGGATGATTTCTACGGGGGCGATACCTATGGAGATGGCGATGCGAACCTCGCAAATGATCACTGGTGGAGAGGCATCTATTTCCCCGCTGAATCAATCGACGATTCATGCCTTATTGACAACTGCATCCTGAAAAATGCTTCCTATTATTATTCGTATAATGTGAACAGCTACAACCGTGGCGCGATTACCCTCGACAATTCCTCACCCACGATACAAAATACATTGTTTGAAAGCAATTACTGGGGAATAATCGTCCGCAACACCTCGCTACCCACCATAATAGGATGTGATTTCGTGGATACAAATCCTGATCATGGTTATGGGATCTGGAATGAAAACCAGGTCGTAACAGTTGTGGCACAGAATTGCTGGTGGAATGATCCCTCGGGACCTTACAATGCAACTCTCAACCCGGACGGACAGGGTGAGAGCGTATCAGACGGTGTCAATTTTACCCCCTGGGTCAGCCAGACAGCCAAACCTATCATGGGTGATGTCAGCCTTAATGGTGAGGTCATGCCCTACGATGCCTCCCTGGTGCTTCAGCACACTGTTGGCAACATCACGCTCGATGCCAAACAGTTAGCTGTCGCCGATGTTTCCCGCAACCAGACCGTTTCGAGCTACGATGCATCGCTCATCCTGCAATACTCTATAGGCCTGATCACGAACTTCGACCAGGCGCAGAAAAAATCGGCATCGGCATTCAGCAATCCTATCGTGACCGCACCGGCCGAAATGGATGCGGTAACCGGATCTTCCTTCGAAGTACCACTGACCTTCATTACCCCGGCATCTGTAAAGTCTGTCGACATGCAGTTCAAAATTGATCCCGGTCGCCTTGATTTTGTGTCACTCAATAAGAATGATATTCCGTCCCACATTATGGCTGCGGCTGGTTACAATGAAACTACCGGTATACTGAAAGTCTCGCTCACATCAGCCTATGATCTCGATTTGAATATCAATAACCTCGGTCTGATCTTCGATGCCGGGGAAAAACCGGCTGAGACAACTTCCATTGAGCTTGTTCAGCTTACGGCGAATGAGACAGCCCTGAATGACGACCTGTTCACGATTTTGGTCAGTTCAACAGGCAGCACAACAGGATTGCCGTCACTTAACGGCGTTCCTTCCCTGAATATCTATAGTTTCAATGATATCGTGACAGCCGACCTGGAACTGGCCAGTCCCCAGTCTGAACTGGTCTTCTCAATCTATGACATCACAGGCAGGATGATGAGCAATAAGATCATCAGGAACCTGGAAAAAGGGAATCATAAGATATCTTTCCCCATCGAGACGGCACAATCCGGAAATTCATCGCGCATGTACCTTATCATGGTTAAAGGGGACAACTTCATGGTGACCCGAAAACTACTATTAAGATAGACTCAAACATAAAACTATGCCCAAACTCGAGCATTCGAAAGTATTTATTACCGGGATCATCCTTACCATTTTTTTAAGCTGTGGAGGAATAATTTCGGCACAAACAGACCCGCTTGGGTTCAGCTTGTCGGGAACATCGGTTACTGAGAAAGACACCTTTGTTGTGGCATTAAAGGCTGATTCTGTCTTAACAGGGAGTTCAGTGTATGCTTACAGGTTTTATCTGTCATATTCACCTTCTTACTTTGAATTTATCGGTACGGAAGGTACCGGCCCGGTTCTTTCAACCTGGGGAATGCCCGTACTTAACGATTCCAACCAGGGAACGGTGGTAATGGCCGGAGCGGGAACGTCACCACTTTCCGGTAACGGGAACATGCTGTACCTGAAATTTGTCTCCCTGCGCTCGGGCTACTCAACAATCTCTTTTAATACGCCGGAGAGCTATCTCAATGAAGGGAACCCGGCATCGGTTTACAGCAATGTAACGATATATTCGGCTGCTTTGTCTTACCCGGATATCTATCCCGATTACCGCGACATGTACGTCGGCGATGAAGTGAAGA
>DASQZK010000329.1:0-2810 GCA_035638735.1 Bacteroidales bacterium | reverse complement strand
GCGTTTCAATGGCAGCTGTATCGGCTGAAGGATAGGTTATATCCCAGTTCACATTGCCGTCTTTAAGGGCGATGGCCCTGACAACGGGGTTATCGAGGATAACCGATTTCACGTTAATCCGCCCGGAAAAGGCTGAAATCAGATCAATCCTTGTCGCAAACCGGTTAAAAGCAACAAGTGTATCACCGCTGAATTCGCCGGTTCCGATAACAGAAAGGTTATTGAGTGACACCTCGAGGTCGGGAAAACCCTTGAAGAGAGAAACGGAGACATCGGACCAGTCGACGATGGCCCGGACGTTTCGGTTTACCTCTTTCTTCGCAAACTCCACAATTTTACCTTTAAACAGGAAAGGCACGGTAAGAATAGCCACAAAGATGACTACAAGAGTGATAAACAGGATTTTTAAAAATTTCTTCATTTGGGTTGGTTTATATTTACAGGTAAAAATACGACAAATCCGGATTCAATCATATTACTTATTATTACGTGCAAGGATTTTTTTTGTTTACTGATTCTAAATGAGACCGACGGTAAAAAATTCGTTAAGAGAATAACAAAAAAAATTCTATTTTTGAGGTTGATCTTAAAAATAAACTGGGATCCGGGAGATGTATGAATAGTAAGTTACCCGTTTGGGCAACATAAACAGGCAAACACTTCTTTCCCCCGCCCTGCGTTTACTTCAATAGTATAAGATAGAACAACACAAGCATTTATCAGTACTAATATGGCTAAAAACACCAAAAAATCTTCACTTAAAGACTACCGCCAGGGGTTTTTACTAAGTTTCATCATAATAGTTGCCGGTTTTATACTCGACTGGGTCACCGGAGGTCGCGGTGTAGCCTTACCTTCGTGGCCCATGAACCTATTCGTGGTCCTTAGTTTTGCCTTCATCCTTGTATTTATTCATTTTTATTACCGGGATATGGATACGGTAAAATGGCTGTCACGGGTACCTGCCTCTGTGAGCGCCATTGTTTTATTCACATTTCTGACGCTTATCATGGGGTTGACAAAACAGAACAATCCGGATGCATCGACCTTTATGAAGATGAGCGGTCTGGACCATGTCCGGTCGAGTTATGTCTTCCTGCTTTCCGGTCTGTACCTGCTGACCACGCTGGGACTGGTCATCCTCAGGAGGATAACCCCTCTTACTTACAAAAATAGTGGGTTTACCTTGAATCACCTTGGTTTATGGATCATTATTATGGCAGGCAGCCTGGGGTCGGGTGATCTCCAAAGGCTGAATATTTACGTTAATGAAAATCAGTCCGTTTGGTTTGGTTTCAATCAGAAGGAGCAACCTTATAAGCTTCCTTTTACGGTGAAATTACTTGATTTCAGCATTGAAGAATTTCCGCCCAAGTTGGCTTATGTTGAATCGCAGACGATGGCATTCCCGAAAGACGTGGTCGACAACATGATTCTGATGCAAAAAGGGATGAATACTACCATATCGGGATGGGACATAACAATAGAAGAACTTATTCCCTCAGCGCGTAAGGACAGCACCGGCACATTTGTAGCTTCGAAAGATACCCTCTCCTACCCTGTAGCTAAGATCAAAGCGGTAAGTGCTAATGGAGATCTTGTACGTGAAGGGTGGATTACATCGGGGAATATCAAAACGCGGCCATCCTTTTTGCCGCTTGATGGCCGGCATTCATTGGCCATGGCCAAGCCACAGGCAAAAGAATACAGTTCGAAAATTGCCATTGAACAGGATGGGCAAACCGATACGGCCACCGTCATTGTCAACAAGCCTGTCAGGGTCGGGGGCTGGAATCTTTACCAGTTGTCGTATGACGAAAGGATGGGCAAATGGTCGAAGCTCAGCATCATTGAAGCTATCAGAGATCCCTGGTTGCCCATAATCTATGTTGGTATCTTCATGGTTATTTTAGGTGCCCTTTATTTATTTACCATTGGTAAAACTCCAAAAGAAAGCGAAAAATGAACTGGACAGATTTCCCAACTTACGCATATACAGCGGCCGCTCTTTGGCTGGCAGGCGTTATATTTGTTTATCTTGGCATAAAAAATAAGATATTAACCGTTATCGGAACGGCATTGGTTTTTGGCGGGCTCCTGGCTATTGGCCTTTTCATAGGCAAACTCTGGCTTCACCTTGACAGGCCACCGATGAGAACACTTGGTGAAACCCGGCTGTGGTATGCATTTTTTCTTCCCGGCATCGGCTTGCTCTTTTTCCTTCGTTGGAAGTACAGGTGGTTCCTGGCTTATGCGATCATGATGTCGTATGTTTTTCTGATCATCAACCTTACCCATCCCGAGACATACGATAAGACGCTGATGCCGGCACTTCAAAGTCCCTGGTTTGTACCTCATGTGGTGGTTTACATATTCGGTTATGCCATGCTGGGGGTATCGACACTGGTAGCTCTCAAGGGCTTGTACCAGCATTACTTTACGACGTTCGACGATAATGTCCTTCTACTCGCCGACAATCTGGTTTATCTTGGTTTCGGATTTCTGACGTTGGGTCTTCTTTTCGGGGCTTTGTGGGCCAAGCAGGCCTGGGGGCATTACTGGACCTGGGATCCTAAGGAGACCTGGGCTTTTCTGACCTGGCTGGGTTATCTTATATATATTCACCTGAGATTTTACCATCCCAGGCGCGTAAGTGGCTCATTATGGGTTTTATCATTAGCCTTTGTGGTACTGATGATTGCGTGGTTCGGCATTAATTATCTTCCTTCGGCACAAAATAGTGTACATGTTTATGCCGGATAGTATTGAAATTGCGGGAAAATTATTTATTTTTGCAACGCATTTGAAAG
>DASQZK010000328.1:0-2040 GCA_035638735.1 Bacteroidales bacterium | reverse complement strand
CTTTCACATCCTTTCTTGATCTGAACCTGTATGACCTGTTGTTTAAGTATGGCTTTCGTATCGACTACAATCTTATCAAAGATGTTCAGTGCAATTATGTTAAGGTTGAATCATCGATGCAGGGCCAAAGTCCAAAACCGGTCATATTGCCATGGGTATATTACCCGCTGTTGAGTCCTCCGAAAGATAACTTCCTTACACGGGGGCTGAATTACATTGAGACCGAATTTGCCAGTGCCATCGATACCACCCCGGCCCCGTTGCCGGGCGTAAAACGGACCGTTTTACTCTCCTCGTCTGATACCTCGGCACTGGTCGAAAACCCGGTATATATCTCCATGGATGAAATAACACATCCAATCGACCGACGCCAGTATACGAGGTCCGGACTGCCTGTTGCCATTCTCGCGGAGGGGACTTTCCCGTCTTTTTATAAAAATTACGGAGTGCCCAAAGGTGTGAAACCTGAGGGGGTTAAGATCATGGATTCATCAAAGCCTGCCATGGTATTTGTGGCCGGTGACGGAGACATGATCCGGAATGGGGTGAAGGTGACACCCGCCGACACGATACCTTTGCCACTTGGTTACGACAGGGATACCAGGCAGACCTTCGGCAACAAGGATTTCATCATGAATGTTATCAATTACATGACCGACGACATGGGCCTTATCAGGCTCCGCGCCAGGGACTTCAAGCTGCGTCTTCTCGACAGGGCCAGAATAAGGCTTAAACGGGAACAGGTGAAGTGGGAACTGATCAACACCTTATTACCCATTGCCATCATTATTCTTGGCGGCCTCCTGTTTAACATTCAACGGCGCAGGAAATACGGTACCATAAAGAAAGCATCATGAACAGAAGAAACCTGGTTTATGCTTCCCTGGTTCTGATCATTGTCCTGATCCTCATTTTTGTATTTACAGGGAAATGGAAGGAATTAACGAACAACCGGCCCGACTTTGCCATTTCGGATACAAGCCGGGTAAGCCGCATAGAAATAACAGGCAACGACACTGTAAATCTGGTGAAGAAAGCCGGGGAGTGGTTGGTAAACGGGACGTATAAGGCCAATCAGACCGCCGTAAATAATTTCCTGTTTGCCTTTAACCGCCTTGAAGTAAAAGGCATGAGAAAAGCCGCAGGACTGGAAAATGAAAGCGCTCTTACCGTGAAAATATGGTCGGGCAGGAGAGCCCGGCAGTTGCAGTTTTATTCTTCAGCGGAAGGATCGCTGATGTATCACCGGGGTTCCGAAAAGGCTTACGGCATGGAGATCGCCGGATCGATCGCTACCCCATTGTCCGCCATTATTACAGACCGGCCAGATTACTGGAAAGACAAAAACCTGGTCAGCCTGGCTCCCGATCAGATCAAACGTATTGAAGTTATACCTGCTGAGAAATGGGGCCGGGGATTTATCATTGAACGCAGAGGCGACAGCCTGCTGCTGGAAAACCACCAGGAGAAGATTATCCCCGATTCACTCATCGACCATGAACGTTTGCTGATGTATACCAGCTATTTCAGCCATATATTTTATGATTCGACCTATGCCGGCCCTGACGCAAAGGAGATATTGCAGCACGAGCCCGATTATACCCTCAGGATTACCGATATGGAAGGGAAGCATTATATGCTCGAGATGTACCCGAAAAAAAGGCCCGACGGGGAAACGGATATCTTTCATGCCCTTGTCCGTTTCAACGATGAAAGGCAACTGCTTGTTGTCCGTTACGTGGTACTGGACCTGTTGCGCCAAACCCTGTCGCATTTTACTGTTAAATAAATCGTGACTAAAGGTTCAGCATCTGAACTTTTTTTTGTATTATTGGTAGTGGAATTTTTACGGCTGTCGCCGGCATTATGGAGTTGAAAGCGAACTGTTTACTAACGGCCTTCTTTCTCCGGCAGGAGGGATTACCATCAGGGTTTCCCTTTTTTCACTGACCGGTTGTCCCGAAAAAAGGCGACGAGAGGTTATAAACAGATCGGGCAGGGTGGAATCTGTGGTGACAGAATGTATGAATCATTGCAAGC
>DASQZK010000327.1:0-4439 GCA_035638735.1 Bacteroidales bacterium | reverse complement strand
CTGTTATCCTCGTTTTGTTAACCATCGGGGTCATTTTAAAAAGCCTTGGTGTAATAAAAATCCAAACCAGGAAAGACGCTTGATGGCAACAAGAATACCTAAAGGTCTTATTTTTTAAACCGGCCGGCATAACCGATCACGGTATCAATGATGCTTTTCACATCCTCCGAGATATTGCCAAAATAGACCGCCGGAACAAAGATCGCTATTGCGAGAGCCGAGCGAACAATGATGTCTGCTATTAACGATTTGAATTCCGGCACCAGGCCGGAAATAATGGCGGTTAAAACGGAAATAAGAACCAGCATTGCATACTTGCTGTTGTAAGGATTCATGCCAAATTTACGGTAAACGAAGATATACCTCATCAGGTTATATATCAGGGTTGCCACCAGGAATGTCAGACCAGCTCCGGAAATTCCGAGTATTGGAATTAACAAATAGTTCAAGGCAATGATCAGGATAAAAAAGACGATGATAAAATAGGTAAGAACCCTGTAATGAACTGACGTGGCAATAATAGACGCGGATACCCCTGTTGACATGGTCAGCATGTTGGCAATGGCCACAAAAAGAATGACCCATTTCCCGGATGCATACTCTTCCGGCAGGATCCTGTAGATGTTATGGATGTTAATCCAAAGTCCGATTAAGATCAACATGCTTATGATCCCCTGGTTTATGACACTCTTTTTATAAATCAGGAATATATTAGCCAGGTCATTGTTTTTCCACGAATCGGCAATGACGGTAACGGAAATTTTCAATAACGCTCGTGAAGGAATGATCACAAGCGTTGCGAAAAAGAAGTTTGTTGCATAGATACCGGTTGCCGACAGGCCGAGAAATTTATTCACCAGGATGCGGTCAATATGGAGTATCGCCAGGGTGCTGAAGCCGGCAATAATCCCGTAAAGGCTCAGCGATACCATTTCTTTGATCATTTCTTTTGAAAACAACATCTTGGATGGCGCGATCAGTTTAACCTCACCTCGTAAAAACAGAATGATCAGCAAGACCACTGTGGGTGAAGATACCGAAATGATATAAAGCTGGATAAAGCGATGAATCCCTACCAGGTTAAAGAAATATAAACCCAGCGAAATAAGAATAAAAACCCGTTGCAGAAATTCCTTGAGAAAGGTCCCTAAAACTGCATCATAGATCGCCTTATTATAATTATCAAGCAGATTAAAGAAGAGTGTGAAAAAGATGAGCGGAAGAATATAATTAATATAATCAACAAATAAGGTCGAGTCTTCAATGTTATTCCTGATAAGCATAGGTTTCAATGCTTCGAAGAGTATAAGACTCAGGACAAAACCACCGAGTGAAAGAAGAATGGAAACAGAAAGAAATCCATTATGTCCTTTCCGCTCATCCCTGAAATAAGGAAAGAGGCGGTTAATGACATTGGTAAATCCAAGTGAAGCAAACTGGGCAAAGAGCACGGAGAAGGAAACAAGAAGGTTCACCAGTCCTATTTCATTCGTTGTAAGGATAAGCGGGAAAAGCAGACCTGCTGTTACAAAACCGACAAGGACTCCCAGGTAAGAATAAAATGTACCCTTAATAGCCTGCTTCTGAATGATACCCATTATGCGATCAAATAAAAGTGAGAGTTTGTTCCTTTACAGTAAGAATCAAAACATAAAAACGACAACTGTAATCTATTCCCTGATCCAATATTCCCCTTCCAACCTTTCCGTCAACGGTGGTTAATACCGGTTCAGCCACCTGTACCTTCGTTCGTTCGATCCAAATTTCACCGACAAAAGTACTTCATGGGAACCAAAACTGTACTTCCTGATTGAAGAAAGTGCAAAATCGATGGCATAACCAAGGTATAACTTATCGGCCTTGACACCGAACATGGCAGAAAAAGAACCACTTGTCCGGTAAGACATCCCGGCCCAGTAATCGGTTTTATAGTACACTTTGAGTGTCATATCTGCCTGCGGGGTAACCCGGCTGGACGCTTTCACCAGGAATGAAGGTTCGAAATCAAAACCTGAATGTTCATTAATAAACCGGTAGCCGGCCATGGCATAATAATGACGGTACATCTTCAGGTTACCCAGATCACCGCTTCCCAGCCTGGCCACAGATTGAAACAACTGATTTGCCGACAGGCCGGCGAACCAGTTACGACTGGTCCAGAATACGCCGAAATTTGCATCGGGGATATAGGCAACGCTTTGATATCCTGTACCAATAAGAGGATCGGAGGGATTAAAGTAGGTCAGGCTGTCGCCAATTTTGAACTGGAAAAACTGTCCTGCCAGCCCTAAAGATAACTGGCTTTTATACATGTATATGTGGTAGGCATAACTGACATTAACGCCAGTTCTCGAAATGGCTCCGTTGACATCATTAAACACATAACCGCCAAGCCCTACCCTGCCCTTAGTTCTTGACCTGAGACGGTTATTTCCTATCCGCCTGCTAATAATTTTATGACCCTGCTGCATCAGCCTGGTCTGGGCACTAAAGGAATATGTGAGAGGAGCACCCTTAAAGCCGACCCAGTCTTTCCTTGCCGTGAGATTCAGCGATGTATAACCATCATAACCAGACATAGCAGGATTCAGAAGGAAGCCGTTATTCATGTACTGGGTATACAAAGGCAGCTGCTGAGCATTTGTTACATCACAAATGGCCAGTACCAATACAATAGTTATAATATGCCGTACAGCAAATTTCAAAATCCAGGTACTCTTTAGTTACAATAGCGCGCCTATCCAGGTATAATACGGCGTTATTTAATGATAGTTACATGTCCTGTGATCGGCTCATGCCCTTCTCCAAGATCAATAACAAAATGATACGAATCAATAGGAAGGTCCCTTCCCCTGTAGGTTCCATCCCAGGGATTATCGTATCCTTTATCTGACCTGTAAATCAGTTCTCCCCAACGGTTATAAATCTCAATGACGGTTTCGGGATAAAGCTGGATGTTTTCAATCTCCCACGTGTCATTAAAGCCGTCACCATTGGGCGTAAATGCTGTTGGTATTCGCAGGCACGAGGCATTCATGCTTTCAAGTACGAGCGAATCACTTACCACACATTGATTGTTATCGGTTAAATAAACTACATACACTCCCGGTTTCAGATCTTCAACATAATTTCCGTAATTATCATCCGACCATGTATATGAATATGGCGCTGTCCCGCCATGCGGATCGAGCCTGATACTTCCGTTTGCTTTATCCGGACAGTCAGGGTTGGTCAGACCGGCAGTGATATATAATGAATCGGGTTCATTAACCCGGACAATAGTATCCAGTCGGCATGCATTAAGATCTTCGATGTTGATCCGGTAATACCCGGCACGTATGCTGTCAACAGTCTGACCGGTCTTTGCCAGGCCTCCCCAGGTAATGCTATAGTCGGGTGTTCCGCCCTGTGGTATCAGGGTAACCTGACCGTCAGCGGCACCATGGCATGTCGGATCCGTAGCATAAATCTCAGTCTCCAGCGGCTGAGGCTGAACAACCTCAATACTGTCGTAAACAGTACATTCATTATCGTCTGTAACGGACAACACATATTGACCCGCCGGAACGTTGCTAATATCTCGCGTCGTTTGACCTCCGGGCAACCAGTTGTACCGGAAAGTACCTACACCGCCAGAAACATTACTCAGAATGTCGGCATCGGAACGTCCGAAACAGGTAATCATACGACCGTTATACTGTCCTGGTGCATCCAGGTTAATTAAAATTTCCGGTGCCTCGGTGATAGTCGTAGTATCTTCTTTCTGACAATTATTCTGATCTGTTATGGTGACAACGTATTCACCCATAAACAAAGAATCGATGTCCTGCGTATCTGCTCCGTTACTCCAGGTATAGTCGTAAGGAGAAATACCTCCTGTGACCGTCAGGTCGGCCGACCCGGTATTCATTCCAAAGCATTTTATTGTGGCAGGAACAATGGATGTTTCAATGGCATCGGGCTGGTTTAGATTAAAATGATGCGTGATTAAACAGTTATTGTTGTCGGTGAGCTTAACATTAAATTCACCGGCAGAGAGCATTTCCTGATCTTCATTCGTATTCATAAAACCACTGCCTGTTTCCGTCCAGTAATAATTGTAGGGACCGACACCTCCTGAGGGATTTAGGGTAATCGTCCCATCCGAACTGTTGAAACATGAGATATTATATGAATTATAATCACTGAGAACGGGATTAACAGAAAGGGTATCGGGTTCGTTCATTTTGAAGGCCCACTGCCGAAAGCAGGAAATAGCATCCGTTGCCCTTATCGTGTACGATCCTGCACTCAATGACGACTGATCCAGGCTCGACGGATCCTCGATATGACCGTCAGGAGTATTCCAGGCATACGTAAAATCACCATAACCACCGGTAACCTCCAGGTCAAGCATCCCATTATTGAAGGACTTGCAGGAAATGTCGTATCCATTATAT
>DASQZK010000326.1:0-8184 GCA_035638735.1 Bacteroidales bacterium | reverse complement strand
CGGTGCGAATTTCCGGATTTCGGCTTCCCAGTTTGTGATCAGGCCCGTTGGTGCCACCACCAGGATCTTTTCCTTTTCAAGCAGGCCATCTTCCTTGAATTTCAGTGTTGTAGCGATAACCTGCAGCGTTTTTCCCAGGCCCATGTCGTCGGCGAGCACCGATCCGAAACCGACCTGTGAATTGCGGTAGATCCAGGCATACCCACGCTGTTGGTATGGACGCAACTGTGCGTTGAGACCTTCCGGGACCGGAACACCGTCGATGTTGGTGAATGATTTGATAAGTTCTTTGACCTCGTCGGATAGGGATACGGCGGACCCGTAATAATCACCGGAAAGGGCTGCACGAAGCATCTGGAAAGCCGTGAGTTCCCTGGACTGCGAGAAATGTTTGTGCAGTTTGACAAGATCTTCCCTGTCAACAAAGATGTACCCTGTTTTGAAGCGAATCAGGCCCTCCGAACGTTGAAGAAGCTTACTAAATTCATCTTCCCCCATCAAGGTGTCGCCAAGGGCTACCTGCCATTCGAAATCCAACAGCTTGTCGAGCCGGAAAAATGATTTGCCACTGGCTTTGGTTTTCAACTTCACGCTGGCTTTTGGTTTCAGAATGTTATTCAGTGACTTTGGCAGCATCACCGAAATATCCATCAATTGAATAGCCGGTATCATCCGAACCAGGAACGGGCCGAAAGACCGGAGGTCCATTTCGATCTCTTCTTCACCAAGAGAGTTGATATAGTTATCGAGCCCATCGATAAAACCGCCCAATTGCGCCATCGACTGGAGGACTTCAAAGCGTTCGTGGTTGTATTTCTCCAGCGTGAGAATGTCCTTGAGCGGTATCGCCTCATCTTGTGTTTTACCCGGAAATTGGACCCTGACGGATAGCCTGAATTTTTCATTTTTCAACTCTTCGACAAGGATCACAGGCCGGAATTTCCCTTGTGTGAGGTAGAATTTCTGCAGCCAGGTCATGATGCCTCCTGCCAGGGCTTCTTCACCGGGCAGGTCGAATGGATAACTGGTATGCTTGAAAAAAAGTGTCTCGAAAATATCCGAATTGAGACGGTAACTGACCAGGCTGACGATCTCGGTAATAAACAATGACAAGAGATTGACGGCCCTGTCTTTGCTAATTTTCCGTTGGCGTTCTTTTTCCTGCCAGATGAATACATCGGGCGGGAGCATCTCATCCATGTCATCGACCAGTTTCTTGACCGTTTTGCTCAGCATGGCCGGGAGCCAGCGAATGAAATATTCTTTCCCCGGTAACCGGACGATCTGAGGCACGATGGCACCGTTGGCCACCAGTTGAAGTGCCAGGTGGAGGGTGGTGTGTAGTGAAGCCGTGGAAGGTTGGTAGTCCAGTGTTTTGGACGTCTGTATTTGTGAAAGCTGCTGCAGGAATTCGCGAATGGTAAAATCCTGGTCGTTGAAGGTTATTTTGGCCCGTAGTGAATCGTCAATACTCACCTGGTTATCTGTATGGTAACCTATCTTTTTTTCTTCGGCGTAAGCTTCGGAGAAGAATTCCGGCAGGGGTATTTTCCCGGTGGCGGCACGCCGGGTATTTTTCACCACGCGGTTGAGGTGGGTGCCGTACTTCTCGCGAAAATCGGTTGCCGATGAGATATAAAAAGGCGGATAGGGCTTGAGCAGGGCGGTTAGTAGTTCATGCATGGGGGTTAACCCGGCAAACGAAAGTTTACGGTATGCTCTTTCGGGATCATATTCTTTCTTTATGCTGCCTTTTTCGAAGAACAATGGCTTCAGTTTTGGTATTTCGGTGTTCTCTTTTTTGATGATCACACCGTGCTTTTCCAGTTCAGAGAAAAGGTCGACATTATGGAGTGTAAAAGCGAGGAAGGGATTATTGTCGATCTCGGCCGACACTTTATAAATGACCGAGGCGAGGTGTTTGCAGGGCACTGCCCAGTCGGGGCAGGAGCACTGCATCTTCAGGTCGGTCCATTGGCTGGGAAAGACTTTCAGCCCGAACCTCCCGGCAAGAGGAAGAATATGCGGATCCAGCTCACGGTTTAGCAGTTTGGAAATGATTACCGGCCGGCGGGTTATTTCCCCGAGGAAATTACCGAGTTCAGGATCGAAGAATGGCGGCAGGATGATGTCGACCTTATACGGTTGTTTTCGTGAACCGGCCACCCTGGCTGAGATATGGTTATCCTGGATCCTGATTTTCTCAACCGCTCCTTTGCGGGCATAGGTGGCCCCGCGGGGCAGGCGGTTGCTGTAATCGATGTTGCTCAGAGAGTTAAGCCATTGCTCACCCCACCATGTCTTTCCAAAAGCAGAGGTCATCGTTAACGGTGTTTGGATTATTATTTTTCAGTGTAAAAGAAAAGAATTTTTCCGGGAATATAGGAAGGGGAAGCGGGATATTTTTGTACGAATTATTAACTGATATTGTAAAAGGGGTAAGGAATGAGTTTGATTAATGAAGAAGAGATTGGGAAAGACATGAGGTGTAAGCTCGTTTCTTCAAACACCCGGGGCGTAACGCAATTTTCAACTATCACAAAGCGACTATGTTTCAGTCTGGGGTGGCAGGTCGCTGAGCGTGACATTTCCCATGATCATCATTTAGTAACCTCCTGTTCCAAAGACAGTAACTCTGATCTCAACCTGTCGGATAACAGCAGTGGTTGGACCAGGGCGGCCAATGTCGAGGAATCGTTCAGGGGGGGCTAAATATTTTATTATTGTAAATAAAATGTATACCCTCGACCATAAAATGTATTACTACAATTTTGACGAGAATACATGGACAAGGGTTAATTCCATGCTTCCTTATTATCCGGCTTCTTTTTACTATAGTTTCGCCTTGCCATAAACGGCAAAGGTTATTTTGGGGGCGGTGAGCCTTATGATGAGCGGAATGTGGTGTACGAATTTAATCCTTCGGATAGTAGCTGGACGAAAAAAAATGATTTTCCCGGGGCCGAGAGATACGATGGTGGTGTTGCGTTTTCCATCGGATCAAAAGGCTATGTAATCGGTGGCGGAAAAATGGATTGGTCCAATGATAATTATTCATGTCTGAACGATGTTTGGGAATACGATCCGCAAAGCGACACCTGGGTTCAGAAAAATGATTTTCCCGGCATAGGCAGGCGTGAGGCTATAAGCTTTTCCATGAATGGGAAAGGATATGTGTTAACCGGAAAGTATAGTTACAAAGACGAAGTAGTTATCGGGGCAATACGATATCTGAACGATGCCTGGGAATATGATCCCGGAACCGATACCTGGACACAGCTGCCAGACTTGCCTGGTCCGGCCCGCGTGGCCGCTGCCGGCGGAGGAAGTAATAACCTGATATATGTCGTAGGTGGCTGGGGAGCCGACCACGAACTCGGCGATTATTTGATGTTCGACCTCGAAACACAGCAGTGGAAAGAACTGAAGAGTATGAACGGGAACCTGCGGTACCGGTCACTGGGATTCTCGTATGACGGAGCCTTTTATATTACCGCGGGAACAAAATACGGAGGTGTTCCGGTCCATAACTCTCTTAATCATTCACTTAAACACCTAATCACAAAGGCACAAAGGCATTAAGAATTTCGAATACCTCCGGAGAGGAACTCTGCCCCACTTTTTCCTTTCGCCTTGACTTCCCCGTCTCCCTTTCCTTCCCGTTGCCGCCGGGTCCAGTGATCAGGCAGGGAACCCGGTCGGTTTTTTCATTGCCACCTGGCACAAAGGTGAGGATTTGGTTGCCTGCCAGGAACTAATTGATATACATGTCAGGTTTCTAATGCTTTAATTTATGAACTAATCATATTGGTGATACATTTTTGATAAACAAAAGAAATATTTCTTTAAATGACTCTTGACCTTTCAGTCCTTAGATGATTAACTTGTTGAAACTTACAGGCAAATTCGTATATACAGACTTTTATTCTGCGCAAAAGACAATTCTGAATATACCTTGGGCAAGGCAAGCCTTTGGTTAACGGGTTCAGTGGAACTAAACCACCCTGAAATGGCCCCGAAATCGTCCACAAATGAATACTATAGAAATGCCAGCTTCAAAGAGGGAACCAATTATTATATTCTTTATGACTGCACGGATTCTCTGCTTTATAGCCGCCACAATGATTAGCCTGTCTGCTTTATCCGTACCGGATTCTTTATCCAACGGCAAAGCCCTCAATTTCCCCTTTCAAAAATACGGCATCAGCTTCGGTAATTCCCATGAGTTTACGGGCATAAGATTAAATTTCGCCGATTCAGAAGTCAGGCGAATAAATGGATTGAACATCACCTTATGGATAGCCAGCATACCGTACGATGCGAATCATAATAATGAAAATGCTGTTGTGAATGGCGTTAGCATCGGCACATTCATCTTTAACCGGCAGATGCAACCCCTGAATATAGGACTTGCAAATGTAGCAAAGGGGTTGAATGGACTCACTGTTTCCGGTTTGTTTACGGTTTCTCCCGGAGAGAAAGGGATTAACGGATGCTGTTTGAGTGGAATCTGGACAGCTCTCAATAATGAGGGCTCCACAATGAACGGTTTGGCCCTTTCGGGATTAGGACTGTCGGGAGGCAGAAGCCTGAACGGGCTGGCGTTTGCGGGATTCGGTGTTAAAACCAATGCGATTAACGGTATTGCCATGAGTCTGGCATATCTTTCAGTGAAGTATAATTTCAGGGGAGCCGGTATCACGCCTGGTTACCTGTTAGTGGATAATTTTGCCGGGATATCAGTAGCCGGATATTCGAAAATATTCGAGATGCATGGTCTCTCCATTGCAGTATTTAACCGGACCAATGAATTACATGGCGTTCAGCTCGGATTCCTGAATTATGCGGGAAATAACCCGGTTGGGCTTAGATTGTTGCCAATTTTTAATGTCCATTTCCGCTGAAGGCGGCCAGGTGAGTAATTGCTATGATTATTGTATAAAACCATTATCAGGATTGGAAAAACACATGAGGGGACATAAGAATACTTAGGTACATAAAAGCGCACGGTCCAGCGTACATATTGACAGTGTTCTGCCTGATTTTTTCATTTGTTTATCTGGTAAAAATATAGCACAAATAAATTTTAGAGAATTTTTGTTATTGAACCAACCATAAGAGAATATTATCGTCCTCCACCTCCTGTCCCTTTTCAACTGAAATTGGGGATATACAAAAAATCACCGATCACATTTCCAGGTGTCATTACTTCCGGCTTAACGGATTACCGACCGGGCTCCGATGTTTCCGGCCAGTCCTAACAGGGATTCACCAAAAAAATCAACAATACTCAACCACCTTTCAAACCTTTTTACTAAATTCGAAATGACATTATTCCCAAGACATGGAAAATCCGACCTTATTTCAACCTGCCGACTTCGAGGTGCAAACCAATTCGGAAGAAAAAATCCCGGCAAAGAAAAATGCTAATCCCCCTCGTGAACACATCCATCTGGATGAAAATAAGCTGGGCGAATATGCTACTGAGTTCCTGCATGGCAAAAAATTCAAT
Organism: Bacteroidales bacterium; assembly: GCA_035638735.1. Classification (GTDB taxonomy): domain Bacteria; phylum Bacteroidota; class Bacteroidia; order Bacteroidales; genus DASQZK01. Next base: position 2,672 of record DASQZK010000326.1, on the reverse strand, counting down.
CCATTGTACGACCGCCGTGTCTTTTTCGCTCCGGGCATAAAGACGAAGCCAACGGTTATATGGCAAATGGTGGGCAACCTGGGCGGATGGGTTGAGAACAGCGACATCGGCATTTCCACTGATTTTGTGATTATCCCGGATACAATGGTCGAGGCGCTGAAGAATGGACAGCAGGATCCGTTGCTGCTAGAGGTGGAGAAGAAGATGAACGGGAAGGGGAGAGGATATGATGGTTTGCGGATTGTTTCGGAAGGAACATTTTTGGCGTTTGTGCGGAGGAGGAGTGAGGAAACCGGAGATGCGGTAATGCAGAACTTACTAAATCAAGCGATATGAACTTTCTTGCTTTGGATGTTGAGACGGCTAATGCTGATTACTCGAGTATTTGCCAGATCGGGATAGCGGAGTTTCAGGAAGGGGCGGTTGTTAACAAGTGGAGTACACTCGTGAATCCCGAATCTTATTTTGATGCAATGAATATTTCCATTCACGGCATTACAGAAGATGATGTTATAGATGCACCGACATTCGCAGAATTGCACAGCATCCTGAATGAAAAGCTTTCCGGACGTATCACTGTTCATCACATGCCGTTCGACAGGGTTGCGATAAGCCGGGCTTGTGAGGGAAATGGTCTTGAAATAATAGAAGCTTTGTGGCTGGATTCTGCGAAGATCGTCAGGCGTACCTGGACCGAATTTGCGCACCGTGGTTATGGTCTGGCCAATATAGCGGCACACCTCGATATCCGGTTTGGACATCACGATGCTCTTGAAGATGCGGTGGCTGCCGGAATGGTGGTGTGTCGGGCTTGCAGCGAAAAAGCATTGTCTATTGAGGACTGGGCAAACCAGGTTAACAGGCCCGTCTTTGTGCATGGCGGTACGAATGGTAAAACAACGGATGTTAAACTAGACGGCAATCCCGAAGGCCCGCTTTTCGGGGAGACAATGGTGTTTACCGGTGAATTAACTCTGTCGAGATCAGAAGCGGCAAGAATTGCTGCTGATTTGGGTTGTAATGTGGGAAGTTCCGTAAACAAAAAGACGACTATATTAGTGGTAGGTACTCAAGATAGTTCCAAGCTAGCTGGTTATACCAAAAGCTCAAAGCATCGAAGGGCTGAGGAAATGATAGGGGCTGGGGTGCCGGTAAGGATTTTATCGGAGGGGGATTTTGTGGAGATGTGCAATTTAACATGATTTCAGTATTTAGGGTAAACCAGAAAATATTTCTATTTTTAACCTGAATTTACCGCGATGGATTCTGCGCAGAGCAAGGAATAAATATTTTTCATTACTTTTAAACATTTGTTTCTCTGAGAATTAAATTCAAATGGCCAAGTTTGAAAAGATAGAAAATCTTATCGGAGAGCTATACCGCCACCGCCAGTTGTTTTCCGCGTTATTCGACAAAAGGATGACACAGATCCAGGAAGATCTGATCTTGCCCCTCGTCGATCATGATACCGAGAAACTGGAACGGCTGGCCGCTTTCGACATGCTCTTTCGAAATCAATCCCTGATCAGCCTCGATTCACGCCTGCAGGAGTTTTTTGAGGAATTTCTGGAAGTGGATGAGACCGTGCATATTGCCTTTATCCAGGAAAACCTCGATCAGATCAGGAAGAACCAATCATATTTTTTAAAGGAGAGCCTGGTTGTTAAAAAGGAAAAGTACCTTAATAACATTAAGAAACATTTGCGCCGGATAAGGCAAACGACGCTTCAAAATGTCCGGACGTTGCGCAATAACACGGATGAAACCTACAAAACGGAAACAAATTTCGAGATCAAAAAGGAGAAGCTTACGAATATACGAAACCAGAGGGATTCCCTCGAAGGGGTCGTGAAAGCAGTTGAAAGGGTTTTGCAGGATGATCTGTTTTTTAAATCTTCAGCCGACGCTGAACTGTTGCTGATCATCCATCAGCTGAGGAGCTCACTGAATGACAGCATTCATAACCTGATCGAAATACAGCAGCAAATTATCCAATATCTCAATCACATTGAAAAGCGGGTGCAGGTCGTTGAAAAAGTATTGCGGTTAAAAATGATGCGTGACAAGCATTATCTTAAGGAACAGACGAATTTTCATGCGATCGTGGAGCAACTGCCGGATCTTCCCCTTAAAAAAACGGAAGGTTTCCGTACCCGGCTTTCCCTTCAGGATTTGTTAGACGACGAGGAAAAGCAGCTCCTGATCTTAAAGATCCGTCAAAAAATGAAGGACAGAAAATTCCTGGCGCAAAATGTCGCCGGGGATCTGTCCGAAGAAGCTTTAAATAACAAAGATGAAATAGGGGATATCATAAATCTTCATTCCCTGAAGCGGATATTCATGGGTAAAAACCAGGATCTGTTTTCTTTCGTAATGCAGCATCAATTCTCCCGCGAGGTTCCCGGCCGGGACCGCATTCGCCTGTATTGCCGGATGGCTTCCCTTTTCGAATCGGAATTCCGCTTCACAGAAGAAATTAGCAAATTTGAACAACTTGAATACGCGGTCATTTACCCGGATCAGATCACCGATCGTCAGCCCGGGAAAAGTGATGGCAAACGATAACCGGTTATTTTATGAGCAGTGTCAGCAGTCGTACATCGGAAGTGTTTGATGTTTTGAGTAAAGGTAATTTTATCTGCTCCAATGCCATCGATCAGCAACGGCGTCAT
>DASQZK010000325.1:0-2300 GCA_035638735.1 Bacteroidales bacterium | reverse complement strand
ACATGGTCAATTCTGCCAAAGAATCAAAAAATCAGATCTGTGCTGTTGGAACTACCGTCCTGAGAACACTGGAAAGCTCTGTGTCAACAGAGGGCCATCTTAAACCCTTCGACGGGTGGACGAATAAATTCATCTTCCCCCCCTATGAATTTAGCGTTCCCAGCAGCATGGTTTCGAATTTTCACCTTCCATTATCAACCCTTCTCATGATGGTCTCGGCTTTTGCCGGATACGATTTCCTGATGAAAGCTTACAAAGTGGCCATCAAAGAAAAGTACCGTTTCGGCACCTATGGCGACGCCATGTTAATCCTGTAAATAACACTCCTGATGCCAATCATAAATTCCATTGTAAGTTGGCTGAATGTTAAACGAATATACACCATTGATCTATTTCGTAAATATCCGTATAATGTTCAGGATGAGACCTTTTCAAAACTTGTCAGTTTTGCCAAAAAGACCAAATGGGGCCAACTTTATGGATTTTATGATGACATGAGTATTCCGGAATTCCAGGAACGGGTGCCCCTTCAGACTTACGAAGATATAAAACCATACGTATCCAGACTCCGTGACGGCGAGCAGAATCTCCTGTGGCCCACAGAGATAAAATGGTTTGCAAAATCATCAGGTACCACTACCGATAAGAGTAAATTTATTCCGGTCAGTAATGAGTCGCTGGAGGACTGTCATTTCAGAGGAGGAAAAGATGTACTGGCCCTTTATACCACTAATTTTCCCGACACCAATGTCCTGAAAGGCAAAGTCCTTACATTGGGAGGAAGCCACCAGATAAACAATTTCAGTAACCAGTCGTACTATGGTGACCTCTCCGCTATTTTGATTGAGAACCTGCCGTTCTGGTCAACATTTATCAGGACGCCGTCTTCAAAAATTGCGCTGCTATCGGAATGGGAAGAGAAACTGGAGATGCTGGCCCGTCATACTGTTAACGAGAATGTAACGAACATCGCAGGTGTGCCTTCGTGGGTCCTTGTGCTCATCAAGTATATCCTTGACTATACCGGTAAAAACAGTATCCTTGATGTCTGGCCAAACCTTGAACTATTCACCCATGGCGGGGTAAGCTTTGGGCCCTATCGTGAACAGTTTAACGAAATTATACCCTCAGCAAACATGCATTATATGGAGACATATAATGCGTCGGAAGGGTTTTTCGGTATCCAGGATGACCCGTCAAAGGATGACATGTTACTAATGCTCGATTATGGTATCTTCTATGAATTTATTCCTCTGGAAAATATCCATGACGATAAACCGCCCGTTTTTACAGTAAAAGATGTTGAGCCCGGTATAAATTATGCCATCGTCATCTCCACGAACTCCGGCCTGTGGAGATATGTTATAGGTGACACCATTTATTTTACATCCCTGTTTCCCCATAAATTCAAGATTTCAGGCCGGACCCGGCATTTTATGAATGCATTTGGTGAAGAAGTGATTATCGATAATGCCGAAAGGGCGCTTATGAAAGCCTGTGATCATACCGGAGCCTTAATCAGTGAATTTACCGCTGCCCCGGTGTTTATGGATGACCGGGCAAAAGGCTCGCACGAATGGCTGATCGAATTTGAAAAAAAACCCGACAGTATTGAAAAATTCACCCGGGAACTCGATACCGCTCTCCAGTCGATTAATTCAGATTACGAAGCTAAACGTTATAAAAGCATTACCCTGGAAATGCCAACTGTCAGGATGATGCCAAAGGGAACATTTTACAGGTGGTTTCAAATAAAAGGAAAACTAGGCGGACAAAATAAAATGCCCCGGTTATCCAACGATCGAAAATACATCGATGAACTGAACTCGATTATCAATGAAACCTGAGAATGAAAACGCATCGGTTCCTTATCCTATGTATTCTATGCTCCTTCGCCACTCATGCCTTTTCACAGATCGGGAAAATTGTTGAAATTGATGCCCGGCCATCTTTTTTCACAACCGATACCAAAGGAAATATCTACTATATCGATCATGACAGCCTCGTCAAACTCATACCCCCTTATCATAAGTTCTACAGTTTCCGTTTCGGACAAAAGGAAATGCCTGACTTTATCGACGTCTCCAACCCGGCACAGGTCCTTTGCCTGGTCCGGAACACCCAGAAATTTTTCATGCTGGATTCGACGTTGAACCTGATACTCAGACCTTTTTATCTCGACGAATTGGGTATACATGATATTTTTGCGGCCGTATCGTCCAATGATATGGGAATCTGGTTCTACGACATTTATACCAACAGCCTGGTTAAGCTCAACAAAAATTTTATGCCGATAATCC
>DASQZK010000324.1:0-6629 GCA_035638735.1 Bacteroidales bacterium | reverse complement strand
ACATTGAATTGAAGACTTTCACTTCCACTCCATGCTGTATCTTTCGGGGTGACGATAACCTGCCGGTCACTGTTTATGACTACGTTAAAATATTGCGGGTCGGCCGGGCTTACCGACCATGTCATCTGTTGGGCGGTATTTTCAACATCTGTGACATAATTATCGAGATTAAGTGTGTCGAAAGACGTTCCCCTCCATGTCACCTGTTCGGGAATTGAACTTATCAACGGGGCAGAATTAAAATTGTTTATGGCCTGAAACCACATGTCGCCCATTTTTGAATACCCGGCCTCATCGGGATGGACCTGGTCTACCAGGTCATTGTAATAGTCGAGGCCCGCCCCGCACTCCATATCGACCAAAACAATATGATCGCCATTCTGAATTCTCGCCTGAGCCATCGCTGCCAGGTTCGTGTTAAACGCGATGGTTCCGGAATGGGTGTCACAAGGGTAATTTTTTTCACTAAGGATGGTTGCCAAAAACACGATGACCGGCTTCCCCGACACGTTTTCGTACGTGTCGATGGCATCAAGAATCCTGCTGACATCGGCAACAGATGTGCTTCCGGCGAGAACATCGTTCGTGCCAATGTGGAGAAGAATGATATCAGCCGGGTAATAATTAAGATAGGGACCGGGGGTCTCCTGGCCATTATACGACGAAGATGTACCGGTTTCCATAATGTCGGCAAGTTGCCATGATCGTATACCGTCGAAGCCGGAATTATCCGGATCATCGAATATGGCGTAACCATAACTGTGTTTACCAACAAAATCGAAATTATAGCCGGCAGCATTCAACAGGTTATAAAGTCTGTACCGGTAACCAATGGCATTCGAATCGGCATTGAGAACACAGGAATAATAGATGTTCCCGTTAACACACATGGAACCGCGCGTAATAGAATTACCGAGAGGCATTATTTTTAATGGTTCCTGTCCTGCAACTGTATATGTTATCAGCGCGAATGCCAAAAATGCGATTCTCCTGATAATCGAAGTCCGAAAGCCCGTCATTCCCACCATATCTAGAAAATTTTTAATCCTTTGAAATTCAGGCCTGACACACGTCAAATGTAAGCACACACGACATTATTAGGTCCGGATTCATTTTAAATTTGATTAACCTTTTAAATCTTTCCTTCAATGACCCGGAAAAAGGAATTGAAAAAATCCCACGACATAGTGTCGTGGGATTATTACTACGAAAGATGTTCGTTATTCAACCAGTAGTTTCCCTGTCTGGTAGCGGTTATCGTTGTATATCCGGTAGATATAAATACCCTTTGACAGATCTGAAACACTGAGACGGTATTCCCTGGTTCCGCTTTCAAGTTTTTTCAGGATTACAACCTTACCGGCAAGGTCCCTGACTTCGATGAACCGAGCGGTTGTGCTGCTTAATTCAAAGACAACATAGTCGCTCGCCGGATTCGGATAAACCCTGTTTACGAAATGACCGGTAAGAGAAGGTACACCATCTGTTCCAACGGTAACGGTAAGCGCAAAGATGTTACTGTCGTCCTGGCCGTCATTCACTTTCACGTTTACTGATAGGTCGCCGGTGAAATCCTGTGCAAAGGTGACCGTATTGCCGTCGTGGGTGTAATTATCACCATCAAGGACGATAACCGTCATATCCGTCACCTGGTTGTCAGGATCGGTAACGATAAGATCATCAATGGTAATTTCAACACTCTGATTCTTTATACCTGTTACAGTCTGCTGACCGGTAATAACGGGCGGATCATTTACATTAGCCACCGTAATGGTAAAGGTCTGGTACACGATATCGATACCATCAGAAACACCTATGCTTACATTGGCATCACCGACATCGGCATTCGTTGGTATCCCTACCAGTACATTATTATCCTGGTTGAATGTCAGCCATCCCGGAAGGGTCTCTGCCGTATATGTCAGTGTCTGGTTCTGATTGGGGTCCCCGACATCAACATCGGTAGCCTCCACAAGATACGTGTAAACAGATCCCTCGGTAGCACTCGTGACCGGGGTGGATGAAAATTCCGGTTTTATATTGACGAAATTCACGGTGACGGCCAGTTCGAAATCAACAGTATCCACCTGATCTGTTACCTGTGTATTTACGGTAAGGTCGCCATAGAAATTCAAATCCGGTGTAATCGTATTCCCATCAACAGTATAATTATCACCGGGGTAAAGTATCATTTCCAGGTCTGCCGGGTGGGTATCCGGATCTTCAATGGTCAGGTCGGAAAGGCTGACAGTAACACCGACGTTTCTGTCTGTTGAAACAGTATTCTGTGAGACGACCTGTGGCGGATCATTAACGTTTACAACCCTTACGGTAAATGTCTGCGTTGTAGAGACACCGGAATTATCTGTTGCCTGCAGCTCGACAGAAAATGTTGAATCGGCAGAATAGTGTACCTGGTCGTTGGTTGCAGTACCATCCAGCGTTCCGGTAGCAGGATCGAAGCTAATCCATGACGGGAGCACGGGCGCCGTCAGTGTCACATTATCGCCCTGGTCAATGTCGCTGGCAGCAAAAACGTAATGGAAGGTGTCTCCCTGGCTGATTACCGTGTCTTCCGGGACGCTCGTGATAACCGGGGCGTCATTCACATTGGCAACAGAGATCGTAAATTCCTGGTGGATCTCGATGTTTCCGTCAGTCACCATAATATTGACAAGCGTGTCGCCTACATTATCGTTCCCGGGGGTTCCTGAAAGCAGGCCCGACGATCCGTTGAAACTCAGCCACGTGGGAAGAATTTCGGCGGTTAATGTAAGAGGGTCGTTTTCGTAATCTTTTGCCGTAACGGTATATGAATAGGGTTGATCCTGGGTCGCAGTTAAAACAGGCTCAGAGGTGATCTGCGGCGCATAATTACCCGGGCGGCACAATGGGAGGCCGTTTTGACCGGCTGTAAACATGTTATCCACTTCGGTATCGGACAGTGCCTTGCCAAACAACGACACCTCATCGAGGACGCCGTTAAATGGATACGTGTTGGTTCCGATGTAGGCATTCCAGTAGCCGATAGACAAATCACCATTGCCGGTAAAACCCGATCCGTCGAAGGTGCTGACGACCATTTCGTCTTTCACGTTATTGACATATAACCGCATGGTAACGGGATCGGGATCGGGAGCTCCGGCATACTCGGCTACAACATGGTACCACTGGTCAGTCTGGATGTCAGTAGAACTGGTAAGGGTAACAGCCCCTCCCGGATCTGCGGTTTTGTTTTTCAACTCAAACCTGAGTTTCGCCGGCGACACAGTGTTGTCAATACTTACCAGGATCATGCTATAACCCATTAAAGACAAGCCCTTACCAATAAGAACCTGGTTATTGTTTAAATTATTACCGTTATACTTGAACCAGAGTGAAAAGGAAAAATTATCACTTCTGGCCCAGGCGTGTTCGGCCGAATCGGCAACTTCGAGAAATTCATCTTTTTTGGTGACAGGCTTAAAGACCTGGGCCGAATCAACCATACCGGTGGTATCCATCAGTGCTAACGTGGTTTTAGCATAAAAACCATTGGCATAATCGGGGTAAACGGTATCGCCCACCAGCGAATCCAGCTTCCAGTACGACAATAAGCCTGTTGGACATTCAATGGCATTTGACAGGTAAATGTCAAATGACCTCGTTGATTCACCAGCTGTATTATAGGCCCTGACGGTCACCAGTCCACCGTCGTCAATTTTAGCCGGGGTCCATGAAATAATACCCGTTACCGGGTCAATCGTCATGCCGGGGCGCGAATCTGTAAGTTCGTATGTTTCCGCCGGATCGGCATTTATCGCATTAATGTCTAACGTAAAGGGCTGACCCAACAGTGCTGTCTGATCAGGCACCGGAGGCAGGTACGGAGGCTCAATGCTAAATCCAGCCGTACTGAACGAGGCGAACAGCAGGAGGAATATAACATGTAAAAAGTAAATGTTTTTCATAGTCATATATATTTAACGGTTGGAGATTAGAGATACTAAATTTATGATTATCTACGGTTTAACGATAATCTTGCTTCAAAATAAATTCATTTATTACATGAAATAACCGTTTTGATGTGCCAATGAGATGTTTTGGATAATGAAATATTTCATTTTGTGAAATTTCAATAATACCATTAGTATGCCATCAAATTTATACTCTGAACCAGCATTTCAACTCTGTATGAATCAATGGATTCATGGTTTTTCATTAAAATACGCTTCAGAACTGTTTCCTTTTTAACAGTCATTCCAAAAACATTACCATTATAATGGATCATTATAACAGGATATATTATTTATAACTGAAACTCGTAAATGTTCGGAATCATCTAATCTTTTTGGTTATAAAAGGTTCTTTGGATAAAAACAATGAAGGGGGAAATCAGTTCAACGGGGTTCCGGAAAATAGCACAACTTTTCCGGCAAAGCAGGAAGATTGTTGACGAACACGGAAATGTCCGGTTTAATCAGCGATGCTTTACTATTAAACCGCAACACGACCTGTTCGTCTTTAGGCCATGGAGAGCACCTACTTTTGCCGAAACAAAATGTTGAGATGAGTAAAGGGGAACACGTGGTTCCGGGGGAATCCAAAAAAAGGAAACGGCATTTCTTAATTAAGGAACCGGGCCAGTTGGGATCCGAACGCCTTCCACGAATGTTGTTCAATAAACCGGGTCAATTTAACCTGGTCAATGCTTTCCCTGTTTTCCAGGATGAGATCCGTTTTCCGTATCAGATCGTCGAAACCAGAGTAGGTAATAACCAGGCCTTCGCGACCCAGATCGCGGAATGCGCCCGTGTCGGGACCTGCCACAGTAGCCCTCACTGACAGTGAATCCATTAAGGCGCCCGAACTCAACACACTTTCATGCTTGTACGTAAACAAAACCATTCGCGACATACCAATCATCGAATAGAGTTCATCGTCATCCACAAAACGGTCTTCAATGGTAATGTATTCACCGGCATAGCTTAAAAGGGTTTTACGGTAAGCCTCAGAGAAAATTTTGCCGGCAATACGAATTTGGTATTTTTTTTCAAGCCCTTGTGAATGTATATATTCCAGAAATTTGTCAACTCCCTTGTATTCGATCAGGCTACCCCATATTAAAATATCGTATTTCTTTTGTGGTGACTTTACGGGCGACCTCGACATTACGGGATGATGAAAGAAGATAATATTATGGTCATGCCGGGGGTCGTAATTTTTAAGATAATGCAATCCTTCTTCCGAATGTGTAACGATATGTGTACTGCGTGCTGCCAGCATCCTGAACAACCATGATTTAAGTTTGCTGTTCTTCTTGTAATGTGAGAATTTGTTATGAAGTACCCAGCAAACCGAAACCTTCCGCAAACGGAGATAATGGAACATGAAAAAGAAGATGATGGTTTGCAAATACCCATACTTTTTGTCGGGCAGGTCTTCTAACCAGTTCAGAAATAATATATCTGCTTTATTCAGATACTTCATCAGGTTCAGGATTCCGGTTCCGGACGGATCTGTCCTGTTCACGATGTTGAAATGGGCACTAAGTGCATCAATCAAATGACTTGTATATGGGTTCCCCACACCGCTGTTATTCCGGCTGGTAATGGGATAAAAATATACGTTTTTTTTCGGCATCTGTGTTCTCTTGTTGACGGCCGGCTCCTTTAATCAGCTTTAGCGGGGCTTACGAATTCCCAAAGCCGATAGAATTTTCCACTTGAAAAATCCTCCGAAGAGCATAAAATAAGCCATGAATAAAAACCTGTAGGCAAATATACTTGTGGCATATTTACGGTAAAAGAGAATATTCTTCTTCAGGTTATAATTAGATTTGATATCCGATAACAGGCGTATTAAAACACGAAGGCTTCCCTGGTGGGACAGACCGGTATTGGTGGTGTCGTTCCAAATTTTCAAGCCGGGATAGACCTTTATTCCGAATCCCGCAAGCCTGGCCCTGTAGGTAAAATCGCTATCGCCATGATACTGCGGAAAATTTTTTTCGTCCCAGTAGCCGATCGTTTCAATGACCTTTGCCGGGATTAAAGTTCCCATCCCCGGCAGCCAGTCAGCATTTCCCGGTTTCTGAAAGTCATCACCATCGGCTTTGTTATAACCGTACATATACTTTGAGCCTGTCCTGGGATTGAAAGCGCCACCATAAGACCACAGGATATTGTCTTCGCCTTTTCTGTAGATTTTCGAACCTGCTATAATATGGTCGCCCAATAGGGGTACAAGCCTGTCGAGCTCGGTGAAATAGTCGGTGTCAGCCACGATATCGTTGTTCCAGAGAAGCACATAATCTGCCTTTTGCACCTCTATCGCATAGCGTGCACCGGCATTAATGCCGCCACTCCACCATAAGTTTCCGTCACCGTCCAAAACAGTGACACCGGAATGATTATTAACCAACCAGGTTCGTGTCCCGTCGGTTGATCCGTCGTCAATGACAACTAGTGAAAGTGACATATTTGAAAACCGGCCTTCAACAGATTCTGCCATTAACTTTTCAATACAGGTTTTGGTATACGCCAGGTTGTTATGAACAGGGATCAGTACCGAAAGTTTCTTCATCAGCATCAGAATCTAAGCATGAAGGATAAACCTTCATGAAATCAAATTAACTTCTCTTGAAAATA
>DASQZK010000323.1:0-3224 GCA_035638735.1 Bacteroidales bacterium | reverse complement strand
CCCGTTCGAAGGTGAAAGACATGCTGGAAAACGATGAAAAGGAACTCGTTGAATCCTTTTACCGCGATCTGGAATTCGGAACCGGTGGCTTGCGTGGCATCATGGGTGCGGGCACCAACCGTATGAATATTTACACGGTTGGCATGGCCACACAGGGTCTTTCCAACTATATCAAAAAACAGTATACCCGCAAAGACGAGGTAAAAGTGGTTGTCGGCCACGATTCGAGAAACAACAGCCGGCTGTTTGCCGAAACGGCTGCAAAAATATTTACAGCCAATGGATTCAGGGTGTTTCTTTTCGACAGCCTCCGTCCTACCCCTGAACTCAGTTTTGCCATCAGGCATCTCGGGGCCCAGAGCGGCGTGGTTGTCACTGCATCGCATAATCCGAAAGAATATAACGGTTACAAAGTATACTGGAACGACGGCGGCCAGATTATAGCACCCCACGACCGCAACATCATCGATGAAGTAAAAAAGATAACCTCTCCGGATGAAATCAAATTTGACGGCGACGAATCCAGGATTGAGATCATCGGCAGGGAGATCGACGAAGCCTACACAGACAGGATAAAGGATATCTCGGTAAACCCCAAAATCATACATGATCAGGCTGACCTGAAGATCGTCTATACTCCCATCCACGGTTCCGGGGTTAAGCTTGTACCCATGGCCCTGAAAAAGATTGGATTTAAAAATATTATAAATATCCCCGATCAGGATATTACCGATGGTAATTTCCCCACCGTCAAGTCACCAAACCCTGAAGAACCCGCCGCTATGGAAATGGCTATTACCAAGGCACGGGAAATAGATGCCGACCTGGTTATGGCTACCGATCCCGATGCCGACAGGGTGGGCATTGCTGTAAGAAACCAGGAAGGAAAGATCAGCCTGCTGAATGGGAACCAGACCGCTTCGTTACTTGTTTATTACCTTCTCAACGCCTGGTCGGAAAACGATAAACTGAAAGGGAGGGAATTTATTTGTAAAACCATCGTAACCACCGACCTGCTCAATAAAATGGCCGACCGTTTCAATGTCAAACACTTTGATGTCCTTACGGGTTTTAAATATATTGCCGACAAGATAAAGCGTAACGAGGGATCATTACAATTTATCTGTGGCGGCGAAGAGAGTTATGGTTACCTTGCCGGTGACTTTGTGCGCGACAAGGATGCGGTTATGTCGTGTTCGGTAATCGCCGAAGTAACGGCCTGGGCAAAAAACCAGGGCAAGTCGCTGTTCGACGTCCTGATAGATATCTACCTCGAATTCGGCTTTTATAAGGAATCATTGATATCGGTGGTCAGGAAAGGAAAGGAAGGCATCGAGGAAATCAACCGTATGATGGACAACTTCAGGAAAAACCCGCCCCTGTCGCTTGGTGGCTCAAGGCTCGTCAAAGTGGCCGACTACCAAAGCAGCATGATCTATGACCAGCTCACCGGAAATGAGACCATGACCGGGCTGCCAACATCAAATGTACTGCAGTTCTTCCTGGAAGACGGTACTAAAATTTCGGTAAGGCCTTCGGGAACAGAGCCGAAAATCAAATATTACTTCAGCGTAAATGATACACTGGATAACCGGAAGGATTTCAACATGGTTGACCGCAGGCTTACCGAAAGGATCGTGAAACTGCAGGAAGAGATGGAGCTGGTTTGAGTTTTTCAATACCGTGATTCTCACCATGCTCGCAGAAAGCGCGGGTAAACCGTGTGTATATACCGGGGTAAGCGGCAAGGAAAGATATTTCGGTAAACTGGAAAAATAAAGCAAATCATATAAAACATAAACCATGAAATCGTACCGTAAAGAACTTTGGTTCGACGTAACCAAACGAAGGGAACTCATCAATATTACACCGAAGGTTGAACAATGCCTTTCAGAGAGTGGTATCACCGAAGGATTGTTACTCGTTAACGCAATGCACATTACTGCCAGTGTATTTATCAACGATGACGAATCGGGTTTACACCAGGATTTCGAGGTCTGGCTCGAGAAACTAGCACCGGAAAAGCCTTACTCCCAGTACAATCATAACGGTTTTGAAGACAATGCCGATGCCCATCTTAAACGCACTGTCATGGGACGGGAAGTAGTCGCTGCCGTCACAAACGGCAAACTCGACTTCGGCCCCTGGGAACAGATCTTTTATGGTGAATTTGACGGCAAGCGGAGGAAGAGGGTGTTGGTTAAGATTATTGGGGAGTAGGGAAAGAGGTATTCCCGTTACGCTGGTGCTTCACGGGACACGGTCGGTAATCCCGTTAAGCTAAGAGCTACACGGGACACGGGCGATAATACCGATCCGCCAGGCCTATGGGGTACGCGGTCGGTAGTCTGGATAGATTGGACAGAAGCCCTGACAGCCGATAGCCGACAGCCGATAGCTGATAGCCGATAGCTGGTTTTACCTTACTTCCTTATTTAGAATCATTTTTTTCTATTAAATCTCTACCTTAGACATAACAACCTAATGCTATATGGGAATTAATCGGCAGCTATCCTCTTAAAATTTAAAAAATGAACCTGACTAAACTATCTGCCCGCCAATCCATTTGGATAATCATCTTATGCCTCATTCCTCTTGTAAAAATATCAGCCCAGGCCGATTTTGTTCCGGGATTCATCATTTCAGAAAAAAATGACACAACCTACGGGTTTATCAATCAACAAAACTTCAGGACGAGTAGCCGGGAGTGTATCTTTAAATCGACGACCGGAGCAAAAAGTGTAAAATATTCCCCTGATGACATTTCGACGGAATGTATAACAGTCGTCTTTATGCCCGATACGACTATGATACCAAAATCTATGACATTGACGTCCGTTATTATGCTATCAGGATTCCCCTGCTTTTTGGGTATACATTGCCGGGAACAAAACTCCGGCCAAAATTTTCAGTAGGTTTGAATTCTGTACTGCTGCCAGGAAGAGAATTCGCAGCTTCCCGGTACGTGCCGGAAAACGATATTGAGTTTCCTGTTAATGATGACCGATTCACAGGGTTTCATTTTGGACTCACTTTAGGAACAGAATTTATGTATAAGGTGAATGAAAAACTCGATCTGAAGTTGGGGCTGGCTTATGAAAGACGTGCCCCGGCATCGAACTTCAGACACCTGATGGACTATCAGGTTATTCATTCATTGGCCGTTAATTTCGGGGCTTCATTTACAATTTCGAAAAAATAACCAAACCGGATAAAAACTCCAT
>DASQZK010000322.1:0-3590 GCA_035638735.1 Bacteroidales bacterium | reverse complement strand
CGAATTGCTCTCCCAGGCATGGTCAGCGGGCAACGGCATATTTCGCACGCCGCCCTGGATGAAAATTATGATACGGGACAGCCATGACCCCTTCGCTGTTCTGAAGACCGGCAACAGCGGTCTGATCAATATCGTGGACCTGGCCAACTACCATTCCTGTTCATTCATCGCTACCTCAGACCTCGGACGCACAAACGAAGACGGGAGTTTTGAAGTCCTCGGCAGGATGGACAACACGGATATCCGGGGGTGCAACCTTCTTATTGCCTGAGCCACACTTAATTCTTTGCCACACCTCCCGACACAATGAATTTCATGGCTTCGGCAGGACGCATATTAAAGGGTCTTATATGTTCGGCGGGAACAATGAAAAGTTCACCGGAGAAATTGTATGAATGCGGGAAGTAAACCGCCACTTTATCCTTTATACCCAGGTCGGTAAGATCTTCCTGGGTAAGGAAGCCAACCTTTTCCAGTTCTGAAATGGTATTGACTTTTACCAGTACAGGGTGGTTAAATTTTTTCTCCTTACCGACGAAAGCCTTGAGAAGGTCACTTATTGAGCTGTAAATCAGGCTCAGCAAGGGCGTCCGCTTGATCAGGCGGTCGGTAATCACCCGGAGAGGCCTGAAGAAGATCGACTGCCCGACAATACCAAGAAGTGTGATTACAAGTAATAAGGCAAGAAGACCAATTCCGGGAATATGAAAACCAATAAATGCATCGATATACCTGCTCACCAGCCCGTCGAGAAAGGTGAACAGAAAAAAGATGATGTAAATCGTCAACCCCAGCGGGGCTATGTAAATGAGTCCCTGCAGGAAATATGTACCTACCCGTTTCATAGTATTCTGTTTTATGTTACCGTTACGCTTTAATCCAAATACGTTCGCCATGTACTGAAAGTTTGTCCTGAATCGGTTACATTGCCGGTTCCGGTTCCGGGACTCCATGTACAGAATGATCAATTACCAACATCAAGCCGTTTAGTCATTGTTCAATAACCTTTCTCTTTCCTTTGCCGATAATTTCATGACCACCTGTTGCCATGAGTGTTCAATCCATTCCTTAAGCAGGTTCTCACTCACACGATCAACCAGGATTGTGTTCCAGTATTTCTTGTTAAAGTGATAAGCCGGTGTAACCTCCGGGTGCTGCTCCCGCAGTGCAATGGCCAGTTCCGGATCACATTTCAGGCTGATTCCCCTGCTCTCTTCCGAAAGGTCCAACAGGGCAAACATTTTCCCGGCCACCTTAAAGACCAGGGCCGTTTCATTGAACGGGAATCCTTCGGTGGCACCTGGCATGGTGATACAGTAATTTCTAATTTCTTCGATGTTCATATCATTGGAAGAACATGCAATTTACATGATTATTGCATTACCGCAAATTCCACTTCATTTCCATAACCCGGACGAGGCGGAGAGATGCAGGAAGAAGTCCCGCAGGCAAAAACAGATCCCTGCAAAAACCCATATCCCGATTAAGATTGAGGGGTTGTTTCACCTCGGACCAGTATTCCTGAACTGAGAACCAGTCACCATCCATATACCTGTAAACATAGGTAATCTTCCAGGGATCAAGCGGTTCCTCATCGCCTGGTCTCTGGTAACGGCAGCTCACGATACCAATGTCTCCATGGTACTGGAATGAAGGACCTGAAAGCGCAGTTCGTTAGGAGGGGGCTGTCCTTTAACGTTTTTCAGGTATTTTCCCGGTTTCTTCTAACATTCGTATTTACCAGTTTACACCTGGTATAAAGGCCGATTCAATGTGTTCAATTTTGACGCCCTGGTGTGAGAAAATGACAACCAGCAAATCGAACCTGACTTCCATCATGATATCGTTTTTAAAGATATAGGCCTCGGCTGCATCTGTAATATATCGCATTTTTTTTTGCGTGAGCAGCTCCGAAGGATTCTCGTACCGGCTCTCATGGGTACTTTTCACCTCAACGATCACCAGGCAGCCGGCATGCTCGGCTATGATGTCTATTTCTTTCTGAAAATACCGCCAGTTGGTATCCCTGATTACATAACCCTTTTCTGCAAGGAACGCCCGGGCAAGCTCTTCCGCTTTGTTCCCGGTATCATTATGTGTTGCCATAATTAAACGTATTACGAGTTAAACTTAAGGGAACAGGTCCCCTCTTTAACCCTTAATCGTGTTTGACGCCCAAAAATCAGCGTCTTATTTTTCAATTGATGGCCTGCGGGAAAACCAAAACACACCGGAATATTGAATTTACTGGTGATCCCGGCGATTATTTCTTCAGCATTTTTTCCAAAGGGAATGTCATTATCGTTCATTTTCGTAAATCCGCCGCATACCAGGCCTTTTATCTTGTTAAAAACACCACTGTGCAGCAGGTTCATCATTATCCTATCGATATGATAGAGATACTCATCCACGTCTTCGATAAACAGGATCTTATTTCTCAGATCCGGAAACCAGGCGGTACCATTCAGGCTTAGTAACATCGAAAGGTTACCGCCGGTAAGTTCTCCTTCGGCTTCTCCTTCCGTATTTAACCGATGGGGAGAAAAGGAATACTCCAGTTTCTCACCGGTAAGGGCTTTCCGCAGTGTTTCAGCGCTCTCCTCATCGTAGTTGTTACTAAAGTTAAGCGGCATCATGGCATGCAGGGTCTCTATACCGGTGAACGTGTTGATATAGGCGTGGTAAACGGTGATATCAGAAAACCCCGCGATCCATTTTGGTTGTTCACCCAGGGCAGAAAAGTCGAGAAGCGGTAGTGTGCGGATAGAGCCATACCCTCCCCGGGCGCAGATAATGGCTTTGACCTGTTTGTCGTCAATCATGGCCTGCATATCAGCAGCCCGTTCCTTGTCGCTCCCTGAAAACTGGTGGTAACTGCCATACAGATGCTTTCCGGTTTTGTACCTGAAGCCCCACTCATCGATCTTAGCCACAAAAGCGGCAATCTCATGTTCTTCGATCTTTCGGGCCGGGGCCACGATACCGATCATGTCGCCTTTTTTAAGGCTTCCGGGTGTTATCATGAGGTAAAGATACGAATCAATTTCTTCCTGCCGGCCTGTACCCGGACCAATTAATTCCTTATCTTTGCAGATCGTAAAAAATCCTATTATTCCCTGATGTATGACCAATTATAAACGATTCCTTCTTACTGCAGCCCTGCCCTATGCCAACGGACCAATTCATCTCGGGCATCTTGCCGGAGTATATGTGCCTGCCGACATTTTTGCCCGTTACATGCGTATGAAAGGTGAAGACGTACTTTTTGTTTGCGGTTCCGACGAGCATGGTGTTCCTATCACCATCAAAGCCCGCCAGGAAGGGGTCTCTCCACAGGATATCGTGGACACATATCATACGTTAAACAAAGCATCGTTTGAGAAATTCGGCATTTCATTCGATATATACTCCAGGACAACATCACCCACTCATTATAAAACAGCCTCCGATTTTTTCAGAACGCTGTACGACAAAGGGGATTTCATTGAGAAGACCACCGAGCAATATTTCGACCCGGAAGTATCCCAGTTCCTGGCCGACCGTTATATTACCGGCACCTGCCCGCACTGCGGCAACGACAGTGCTTACGG
>DASQZK010000321.1:0-2979 GCA_035638735.1 Bacteroidales bacterium | reverse complement strand
CTTCACGACAACCTGAATCCTACGGTTAAAGGTCCCTGGTATTTTGTTGGTTTCCAGGAGATCCTTCACTGGCTCAGTCATCCCGAGTGGTCTCTGCTGCTTTTCCTGGCCGTTCTCATCCTGGTTTACATTGTAAATGCGGGTAAGGGGCGGGCCGTTTTCGTAAGCAAGCGAAGCTTACTTGTTATTACGGGCTTCTATTTAGTACTGACATTGATCGGCCTCTTCTTCCGGGGCGAAGGCTGGAAATGGTCTGCTCCCGGCTCAGAGGATTACCGGTACACAGTGCTTCATAATTTCAAATCACCAGCAGTGGATTTCTTACCAGGTTTCAATATCGGTGATGCTGCCGGTACACCTGTTATCATGGGCAGGAAAGAAAGTTGCCTGGTTTGTCACAGGGAAACACACGGATTTGTGGATTCGCATAAGCCGGAAGCTATCGGTTGTTTTTCATGCCATGGGGGCGATCCCTTTGCTACGTCCAGGACGCAAGCGCACCGGAACATGATTCTTGTTCCGGGAAACCTGGCCACCAGCAGGCAGAGCTGCGGATCCGCCCAATGTCACCCCGATATCGTTGACCGGGTGCCCACCGTATTGATGTCTACCTTGAGCGGGATGATCAGCGTAGACCGGTTTGTATTTAACGAGCAAAACAATCCCGACAGACTGACCGATGTGCATCACCTTGGGAATTCTGCTGCCGATACGCACCTGAAGAATCTGTGTGTGCGATGTCATTTAGGGAATCCGAAAACGGACCTGGGGCCAGTAACTGAAGAAAGCAGGGGAGGGGGGTGCCTGGCCTGTCACCTGAATTATAGCGCGGAGGCTGAGAATGCACTGGCCCAATATCCCGATTCACTTCCGAAAGCGCATCCCTCCGTGAGTCTAAAGGTGTCGGATGCGCATTGTTTCGGCTGTCACAGCCGCTCAGGTCGAATCTCAACCAATTACCAGGGATGGCATGAAACGACTATGGAAGCAGAACAGATGCCCGACGGCCCCGGTTACCGGCTGGTTGAAGGAACGCGCGTCTTTACCAAAGAGCCGGAGGATGTTCACCATAAACTGGGACTTGAATGCATTGATTGCCATCATTCGTTTGAATTGATGGGCGATGGAAAACTCTATGCTCACGAGGAAGAGCAGCAAGATGTCCAGTGTATCGATTGCCATTTCGACGGGAAACCGCTTACTGTGGAGTCGGGCGACCTGGATAATGTGTCAGCTATCATTGCCACGCTGCGCTTCGGGAATATTTCGGATAAGCACTTCCTGAAAACCCGTAAACACGGGTACCCACTAATCAATACCTATATGGAAAATGATACGGCATACTTCCTGACCAAAAATACCGGTACAAAAATGGTTCTGAAACCGCCTGCCGACGTGTGTACGCGTGACAATGCCCACGCCTCCCTCTCGTGTTCAAGCTGTCATAGTTCTTGGGCCCCAACCTGCATCGGCTGTCATAATGAATATGATGCGGATGAGCTGGGTTACGATATGGTCCGCAATGAGGAAATTACAGGAAGCTGGGTTGAATACATTGGTCGTTACGAAGCAAAAGAACCAACCCTCGGTATCCGTACCAACGGTGATAACAAGGAAGTTATTCCTGTTATTCCAGGGATGGCATTAACGATCGATATGGCCTCATTTACTCATGAGAAGAGCGATTCAACCATCTTCCACCGTTTGTATGCTCCGGCTGCGCCACACACCACCGCCGCAAAAGGAAGGGACTGTAAAAGCTGCCATAGCAACCCGGTTGCCCTGGGGTATGGTGAGGGTGCGTTAACCTATGAGACGAAAGGCGGAATCGGAAAATGGCTCTTCGAATCTTATTTTGCTAAAGATCCTCACGACGGACTGCCGGCTGATGCCTGGACAGGCTTTCTCATGAACAGGACCGGTATGGTGGCAACACGCACCAATGTGGCGCCGTTTGATATCGATATGCAGAAAAAGGTTCTGAGAGTCGGGGCGTGTCTGACCTGCCATGATGAAAATTCGAATGTGATGAAACAAACGCTGACAGATTTTCAAAAAAGCCTTGATCAGAGAAGTTCGAAATGTATTTTACCGGAATGGTAGGGCCCACGACCGTGCGCCCGTCCCGTACAGCCCTCCCCCCGTCTTCCCATACCGCTCATAGGCCAATTAGCCCTTTGGTATAATACAAAAGGTTAAATACCGGTTGTCTCTTCATCAATGCTGGATGGTTGTCGACGTGGCTGTAAGACTGCTTTTTACATATCTGAAGTGGTGGGATTTTGGATATAATATCCCTGACAGGGTGGGAAAACCCTGTCAGGGCTGGGAAGCCCACCAAATGATTGGATATAAAATAGTTACAAAGTATCTTTGAAAAATGGTTTTAACAACGGCGAAGAATGATACCATTTCTATCCGGTGTTGAAAAAAATTGGAGAGGTTAAATCCTGAGGAATTATAAGGAAGGAGTTTTTTGGATATAATAACCCTGACAGGGTAGGGAAACCCTGTCAGGGAGGTTCTATGGCAATTTAGTTGTTGATTGGTTCTAACTGACAGTTGAAGATGGTTCTTTATTGACAACGGGGCCACTGTTTGAGGGCTGTTGTAATCTTAACTTTTGTTCGGGGGAAATTAATTTGGTGTTTTCTTAAATTTTCAACCATTTTTCAATCTGGTCGACTTTAATTTGAATAATTCGAGGTCGGCTACGCCGTGCATGGGTAAAAGGTTTTGTTCGTTGTTCGTTCGTTGCATCGCCCTGACAGGGTTCCAAATCCCTGTCAGGGCTGGGAAGCCAAATGATTGTATATAAAATAGTTACAAAGTATTTTTGAAACATGGTTTTAACAACGGAGAAGAATGATACCATTTCTATCCGATGTTGAAAAAAATTGGAGTTGTTGAATCCTGAGGAATTATAAGGAAGGAGTTTTTTGGATATAATAACCCTGACAGGGTAGGGAAACCCTGTCA
>DASQZK010000320.1:0-18371 GCA_035638735.1 Bacteroidales bacterium | reverse complement strand
CGTTTCTTCCCTTCTCTCTGCCCCCTTAAAAAACGATGAACCTGTCATTTCGAAGCCCAATCCCTTGCTGGGCAGAGTTATAAAGCTGAGATGACAAGTTGCATATTCACAGCACATTATCGATCCTCGTCATTGCTATGTGCGGCTGGCTTCCCCTTCCAGGGGACCGAGGGGTAGCGGAGGAAAGTTCAGATTGTTTAAATTACAAGTTGCATATTCACCGCATGTTAACAATACTTGTCATTGGTAAGGAACGAAGCGACTGAGAAATCTCCCCTTGAGCACTAACCATTTCAAATAAACGGAACAGGTCCTTCATTGTTACCTTTTCGAGGATGGCATAAGGTATTGTCAAAGCTCAAGATTGATAATCTCCTGTCATCACATTTACAGTCATTTATATTAACTTTACACAAAATAGAGACAAATGACGTCTGAAAACATGGACATTCGCTGGCACCAGCGATTTGCTAATTTCAATAAAGCCTATTCACAATTAAAAAAGTTCATTGAACATGAAGATCTGAATGAATTGGAGATGCAAGGCCTGGTAAAGGCCTTCGAGTATACCTTTGAACTTTCCTGGAAAACGTTGCAGGATTTACTTGAGGAAAAGGGATATACAGGTATTGCCGGACCGAAGCCGGTGATTGAACAGAGTTTTGCTGATGGTTATATCTCTGATGGGGAAGGATGGATGAAAATGATAATCAGCCGGAATTTAACCCATCATACATACAATGAAGAAACGGCTCAAGAGATTGTGGCCGGTATTAAAAATAGTTATTTCGACCTTTTTACAGCTTTGAAGAACAGACTTGAAATAGAAAAATAGGGTGTTGGTGGAGCTTTAATGAATGATAAAAGAAAATATGGCCTGAAAGAGGTTGACCTGGAATCATTTGTTTCGATTCTGAAGTCCAATCAACAAATAGATAAAGCCTGGCTGTTTGGCTCCCGGGCTAAAGGCAACAACGATCCGGGATCGGATATTGATATCGCGATAAAAGGTCCACGATTAAACCTTGATGATATCCTGAAGGCAAAAATGAAATTCGAAAACCTCATGCTTCCTTACAAACTGGATTTGGTGATTTACGACCGTATTCAGGATGAGGATCTTAGAAGTCATATCGACAGGGTAGGGATTGTTTTGTTTGAAAGATAAGCGAATAGAGTAATATTGTGTAATAAATACACACTAAATGTATATAATTTACACATTATTTGCTCTCCCCGGCTTGGCTTCGCCTACGCTCAGCGACCGGCCGTCGTTCCCGGCGATCCTTAAACCTTCCTAACCCTATCTCCACATCTTCTCCCGCAACGCCCGAATCCCTTCATCCGCAATATAATCATCATAATCCATCAGCTTATCGATGATTCCGTTTGGCGTCAGTTCAACGATCCTGTTGCAGACCGACTGGATGAATTCGTGGTCGTGAGAGGACATGAAAACATTCCCGGGGAATTTTACCAGGGTGTTGTTGAAGGCCTGGATGGATTCCAGATCGAGATGATTGGTAGGTGTGTCGAGAACCAGGGCGTTGGGATTGTCGAGCATCATGCGTGATAACATGCACCTCATTTTCTCGCCGCCCGAAAGGACATTCACCTTTTTATAGATTTCATCGCCGGAGAACAACATTTTACCAAGGTATCCACGTATGTAAAACTCCCTGGTATCGTCGGTAAACTGGCACAGCCAATCGAAGAGGGTCATTTTGTTGTTGAAGGAGCTGGAGTTATCCAGTGGCAGGTATGCCGGCGTAATGGTCTGCCCCCACTGGTAGCTTCCACTGTCGGCTTTGCGCCTGCCGTTGATGATTTCGAAAAGGGCTGTTGCGGCGCGGGAGTCCCTGGAGAGAAATACGATCTTATCTCCCTTGTTGACCACCAGATCAAGGTTCCTGAACAATGTGGTTCCATCGATGCTTGCACTGAGGCCCTGGATATCGAGGATCTTATCACCGGCTTCACGTTCGGGCGTGAAGATGATGCCTGGATATTTGCGTGAGGATGGTTTGATATCTTCGACCCGGAGTTTCTCCAACATCTTTTTACGGCTGGTGGTTTGTTTGGACTTGGCTACGTTGGCGCTGAAGCGGGCAATGAACTCGAGAAGTTCCTTTTTCTTCTCTTCGGCCTTCTTGTTTTGTGCCTGTTGCTGGCGCATGGCAAGCTGGCTGCTCTGGTACCAGAAACTGTAATTGCCTGCAAAGAGTTGTATCTTGCCGTAATCGATGTCGATGGTATGCGTGCTTATCGCATCCAGGAAATGACGGTCGTGCGATACCACCAATACCGTATTTTCATAGTTGGCCAGGTAATCCTCCAGCCACACCACGGTTTCCAGGTCCAGATCGTTGGTGGGCTCATCCAGCAGCAGGTTGTCCGGTTTCCCAAATAAAGCCTGGGCAAGCAGGACGCGTACCTTCTGCTTTCCGCTGAGGTTTTTCATCAGGATGTAATGCAAATCCTCTTTTATCCCGAGATTGCTGAGCAGTGTAGCGGCGTCACTTTCAGCATTCCAGCCGTCGAGGTCGGCAAATTTCTCCTCCAACTCTGCAGCCTTGATGCCGTCCTCTTCCGAGAAATCGGTTTTCATATAGATCTCGTTTTTTTCCTGCATCAGGTTCCATAACTGGCTATGGCCTTTCAGCACGGTATCGATCACCGTGCTGTCATCGAAAGCATGGTGGTCCTGGTTCAGTACTGAAAGCCTTTCTCCGGGGCCCAGGCTGATATGCCCGGCGGTAGGATCGATCTCTCCCGAGATGGTTTTCAGGAAGGTCGATTTCCCGGCGCCATTTGCGCCAATCACTCCGTAACAATTCCCTGCCGTGAACTTCATGTTCACATCCTGGAACAGTATCCGCTTGCCGAACTGTATTCTTAAATCTGCAACTGTAATCATTCTTCTGCTATTCCTTTAAAAATCGTTGTCTAAAAAGGGTGCAAAGGTAACAATAAATTATCAGATTAGAGTGCCACCGATCATCATTCCCCAATCCCGTTAGCCTACATGTTCATATTTTTTACGATTTAAATAACACTTGTTAATGTTTATTTTGTTGACCGGTAGCAAAAATATCCGGCATGAGTCTATTGAGCATGTCGACGGAAGTAACCCGGTGCCAGGCCTGGTTGCATCCTTCATTTTGAATTCCGTGCCCAATACATGGGATTATTCCTGACATATTCCCCGGCGTTTTCAAATTGTTCAGCCGTCTTGATTATTCTTTCATGAAACCTGTCCTGCCAGCCATGTTCCAGGTTGTTGGCAATGGCATAGCTTGTAACCGGCCTTTGAAGTGGTTGACAGAGGAAGAATGATTTGGCAGGCAATGCTCATAAAAAAAGACGGAAGACTTTATTTCTTTATAAAATCTTCCATCTTATAGTCTAAAATTCCTGCACCCGTCTACCAGCCCGGGTTCTGCTTAAGCGCACCGTCGTTCACGTTTATTTCAGACAACGGTATAGGCAGGAATTCATTCTTATTTTTAGTAAACGGGTTAACCGAGTTGTTGGCATCAATACCCCAGTCGATCTGACTCCAGTCGATGCCCCATTCGAGAGAGAAGCTCCATCTTACAAGGTCGAACCAGCGGTGGTCTTCGAAAGCCAGTTCCACATCCCTTTCATGGATGATCGCCTGCGTGGTTAGAGCCGAAATGTCGGGCATGTCAACCCTTCGGCGCACTTGGTTGAGAGCGTCGAGGCCGCTGCCGTCATCACCGGTTAGGTACATAACCTCAGCGTACATGAGCAAAACATCTGCATACCGGATGACCCTTTTGTTTACCGGGTCGTTGGAAGGAGCCAGTGGTCCGTCCCAGTAGACCGGGAAATGGGTTTTCTTCACCCCAAGACTTTGTGTGCCGGCCGGCAGGGTCAACCCTCTCATCTGGGCCACTTTTTTCGAGTTAAGGCCACTTTTGAAAGGAATGTAATAGTCCGAGTTGGGGTTGAAATCCATTAGGTCGCCATCGAAATAAAAGGAGGCATAACACCTTGGATCACGATCGAAGGGTGCTGGGGCTCCTTCAGTTTCAAAAGCATAATACATCGCCGGATGTGCTTCATGATTACGGTAGCTGGCTTCATGTGGTGAGAAATACTGTTCATTAAGAGCTCCACCACTAAAATAACCGTTAAGCCAGGGATTGTTCTGATACGCCTGGTCGTCGCCGAACTGTACCTCCCATACCGATTCGATGTTGTTTTCCGAATCATAAATGTTGTTCTCCGAGGGCAGGTCAACAAACGAGGAATTACATAATATGGCATAGAGGTAGTCTTTCCTTGTTTTTGGTGCCTGTGGTTGGATCAACGCGTACTCGTGCGAATCGATTACCTGTTTGAAATAGTCACGAGCTTTCGTCAAATCGGCTATATCCTCGTCACTACCGGCAAGGCCGAAGCGTTCGTAATAGTAATAATGTTTGTAAAGCAGGCTTTTTGCCAGCTGCGCCATTGCGGCACCACTGGTAACTCTTCCAAATTCGGCATCGTCGAGTCCCGAGCGCAGTTTAAGATCAGGATATGCATCTGTAAAATCCTTTTCAATCTGGTTCCAGAGATCAGACTGGTTTGCATTAGAGTATACGGCAGAGTAATTATCGGGCAGACTGTTCTCATCATACAGGATAGGCCGGTCGAAGATGATCGTCAGGTAGAAATAATACATGCCCCTGAGAGCTCTTGCCTGTGCTGCGATATAATCGAAGTTCCCGGCGGTCATACCTTCGATGCCATCGACGCCTTTTTCGTTAAGCATCGATAGTAGCTTTGAGGTTCGATAAACGCCGAAATAGAGGGAGCCCCAGGTGTTGGAAGCATCGCCACTCGACGGGTACATCGTGGAAAAACGGTCACGGCCCGTATTTTCAAAGAGCGTCCTGTCTTCAAACGTGCCGAAGGTAAGGGTCATATCAAGGGCAAACATGCCATTTTCCATCATGGGGATGTATGCGGAATTAAGGGCAGCCTGGAAATCGTCTGCAGTATTGTACCAGTTTTCAACGGTCAGTGACCCTTTATTTTCAACCTGGAGGTAATCGTCGGTACAGGAAGAAACCAAGGCGATTATAAGGATAAGAGATGTGATATATCGTTTCATTTTTTATTGTTTTTCTGTTAAAAATCGATTTGTATCCCACCGGTGAAAGACCTTGGAATAGGATATGAAGAAGCATCGACGCCTGGCGTGGTCGGATCTCCCTCTGACAATGGCGCTTCAGGATCGTAACCATCGTATTTGGTGAATGTTAAAAGGTTCATTCCGCTCGCATATACTCGAACTCTCCCCAATCCTACATGCTCTAACCACCGGTCAGGAAAACTGAATCCAATCTGGATGTCTTTCAACCTCAGGAAAGAAGCATCTTCAACCCACCATGTCGATAACCGGGTGTTCCTGTTTGAATCGTTCAGATCGGCCCTAACATATTCAGTAGAGGGTCTTTCGGGAGTCCAGTAATTGGCTGCCCAGTTAGCTGACTTGTTATGATCGCGGTCCTGTGCTTCTAAACTTTCGAGGTCTCGTCGCAGGGTATTGTAAACATCGGCATTCTGGATGCCATAGAAAAAGACGGAGAAATCAAAGTTCCTGTAGTAGACCTCCCCACCGAACGAATAGGTGAAATCGGGTATGCCTTTTCCGATTACCGTACGGTCGAGGTCGGAGATCTGGCCATCATGGTTAAGATCTCTGAACATGAGGTCGCCCGGAGAAGGTTTCCCTTCCGATGGTACGGGATAGAGATAGTCACCATTGGCATCGAAATCGGACTCCTGGATTATTCGCTCAGCAACGAAACCGTAGAAGCTACCAATGGAATGACCTTCGGTGGTAATGTTATTATCGGTGAGGATATCCGATGGGACACTGATAACTTCATTCTTAACGGTAGTCAGGTTCGCAAACAGTTTGTAGTTGAGTTCGCCTTCCATATCGGAATATTTCAGGTCGAATTCGAAACCGCTGTTCCTGATATCACCAATATTCATGACCGGTGCAACATCAGCCCATTTACCGTATATCCTTGAAATGGGGACTTCAAGCAACAGTCCGTACTGTGACTTGATGTAATAGTCACTGCTGAATTGTATCCTGTTGCGGAATGCGTTAAGATCGAAACCGAAGTTGAGCATGTCGGCAGCCTCCCATTTAACATATGGATTACCGGCGGTCCATAGTTCGTTTAGTGCATAGGCTTCGGTTTGGTCGAGACCAAAAACGGGGCTGAAATGGATGGGCTCGGCCAGGGTGGTCTGGTAGCGGAATCCGCCGATGTTGGAGTTACCCGTCTGCCCCCATCCGAAACGTAACTTAAGCATGTTGATCTGTTGTACATTTTGCAGGAAGTCTTCGTTTACTTTCCAGGCAAAAGAGAACGACGGGAAGGTTCCCCAGCGTTTTTTAGGACCGAAGTTTGAACTCCCGTCACGTCGGATACTCATTGTTACCAGGTATTTTGAGTTGTAGTTATACATCAGCCTGGCCAGATAAGCCGCTTCCTTCCATTCGCCTTCACCACCGGTGGCAGTCACATTATCGGGGACCGCCTGTGAGATGACGTTAAGTTGGGGATAAGGAAATACTGAAGCATCGACGTTAACACTGGTGTTTGTACCGTACCGGAGATCCTGCACGGCGGTCAATACAAAGCTATGGTTCCCAAATTCCTTGTTAAAATCGAACTGGTTTTTTAATCCGTAAGCATTACCACTGGAATAATCTTCGCTCAGTGTCGATGCCGGAATGGTACGCACGCCCATATCGTATTGCTCTGTCCAGTCTTTGGTATGATTCGAGTACGCATCAATGGACGGGGTGGTGGTGAATGTAATCCAGCTGGCCGGTTTAATTTCAACGTATACATTAGCCAACAGTCCGTCGGAGTAATCACGGTTATTGGGCAGAGCAACAATACCTTTGGGGTTATATTTGTCGTTACCTCCGGTGTTTGGGACTGTCAGGGTATCCCCCTGAGGATTGATGTAATCCACGCCGATTTGTGTACCCTCGTATCCGCCGTTATTCTCCGGGTTATAGACATTCATCAACGGGGAGGTTTCAAGGGCCATGCCCCAGGCATCCCAGTTCGAGTTTCTTGTCTTACGTCGTGTGAGGCTCAACGACTCGCCAACCTTTACAAATTTACCAAGTTTGAAGTCGGAATTCGCCCTGAGATTAACCCGGTCTGTAAACGTATTAATAAGAATACCGTCTTCACTGTAATAATTGGCCGAAATACTGTAATTACTTCTTTCATTGCCATCGGCCACATTGAAATAATAGTTCTGTGTTATATTTTTCTGAAGAATTTCCTTTTGCCAGTCGGTACCTTTATGCCAGTCGCCATTATAATACCACTTTCTGAAATCGTCACTATAGGCCAATGGAGGTGTGACGTTATTGAGTTCATATACTTTGTTGTAGAAATCGGCATACTGATCGGCATTCATCAGGTTATAATACTTAGGCTGAAGATGGGTGCCGGCAAACGAGGAGAGTGAAACTTTCATCTTACCGGTATTACTTCCCCTCTTTGTCGTGACAATGATTACACCATTTGCGCCGTTTGCTCCATATATTGCAGCTGCCGACGCATCTTTCAATATCGATACCGACGAAATGTCCTGCGGGGATATTGAATTGATATCGCCCCCGACTACGCCGTCGATGACATATATGGGATTTGGTTCAAAATTGATGGAGCCAATACCCCTGACGCGGAAACTGACATCACCACCCGGGGAACCATTTTGCATGACCACCACCCCCGGGGCATGGCCCTGGATGGCTTTGGAGAGGTTTGCAACCGGCGTGCGGGTGAGCTCTTCATTGGTAACCACCGCCACCGAGCCGGTCAGGTCATCCTTCTTGACCGTCCCATACCCAATGACTACCACGTCGTCGAGAACGCTGGCTTCAAGATACATTTTTACATCAACAACGGCTCTCCCGTTAACAGGTTCTTCAAGTGGTTTATACCCGACAAAGGAAAACCTGAGGACGGGATCAGGGACATTTATCCGGAGTGAATACGTGCCCCTGACATCGGTGATTGTTCCCGTGGTTGTCCCCGAAACAGTCACATTTACCCCAGGGAGTGGTTGATTGTTCTCATCGGTCACCATCCCGGTCACCGCCTGGCCAATAACCGGCTGTGCGAGTAATGACTGGAATAATAGTGCTAATAAAACAGGAAACATCGTTCTCTTCCTGTCATTCGGGTTAGTTCTCATTAGTAGTATTTTTTAGTAGCTTGAAATCAGTTCAGTTGCTAAGATATGGAAATTTGGTATTAATTAATAGTTTGGAGGATAGAAAGTATTGAAGGGTGGGGTAAGGTAGTTTGGAGCAGAGGGAGGATGCTGATAACCCGGGAGTTGTGTTGGTGCCGACATGAGTCCGGTATCGCCTGCACTGGTAGTTTTTTGATCCGGTTTTTCTGAGATTCACCCAACTGTGCAAACCAGATGAGGGGCATCAGTACGAGTCAGGCATAGTAGCAGACTGAACGAGCCTTCCAAACGAGTCTGTTCAAAATGGAGTGGCACACTTTTTTGAACACTCCCTTCCAAACGTTCTGCACTGGTAATTTTCATAATAAGGTCATTATAGTACGGGGTTGTTAATTTACCAACGCGCACTATTTTAGTTTAAAAACCACGGCCAGTTACCTGTCAAGGCTGTCAAAAGCAAACGCCCAGACTCTTCATTTGAAATTAACTGTTTTACTTTCAGAATTTTTGATATCTTTATAATTGGTGAGCGGTTGCCTCGAACCGTGGTGAGTGGCAAAAATGAAGTGATATAGCAGGCATTGTGCTGATGATGATCAAGCTTATGGACCGGGTTGAGGAGTGTGTGGTATCATTCATCACCCCGTTATTTTTGCCGGTTTGATACACGAACTGTCAGGTAAGAGTCAGGAGGTAGTTTAATTTATTCCGAAAAAAATGGTTCTATGCTTGAAGTACTCCGCAGCCATATCTTAGAATCCTTCGGGAGCCCTGTTAACAGTCCAAAAGACTGCGAGATCCTTTCGCAGAGCATTGCTTCATCGACAAAGCGGAGTATAAGTCCCACCACCCTGCGGCGTTTCTTCGGTCTCCTGCCCTCCAATTCATCTATTTCTGCCTATAACCTCGATACCCTGTCTATTTACACTGGTGCCGCTGATTACGATTCATTTTGCCGTATGCACTCCAAAGAGGGCACCTACCACGATCACGGTTTCGGGAAGATCATAGCTGAATTTGAAAAGCTTACAGACTATACACTTAAGAGCATTTCCCGCAAATCGCTTACTGACTTTTCGAAGACCATTCCCCGGAAGGAGATGAACCGGCGGCTGACAGCGTTTGTGAACTCCGACCAGATTGTATACCCACTCATTGCTCCGGGCGGATACGGTAAATCCGTTGCCCTGGTCCACTGGGTGAAACAATACGGGCAGACTGATCTCGTCTTATTTTGTCCGGCTTCCATTTATTATGCTATGCTTACCCTGAAAACGGGAATCAGGACACCGCTAAACCTTGACCCGGGCTCACCGGGGAACATGTTTGATGTCGTCACTGATCCGGATGGTGAGGCTGGCCGCCGGCTTGTCATCGTTCTCGATGCCCTCGACGAGATGGGTAATGAACCTGAGAAACTCTATAGCATGACCGATCACTTTTTCGATGTGGCTAACGGTTATGCCGGTAAAAACCGGGTGAAGTTTATTTTCAGTGTCAGGGAAGCCGTGTGGCATTCATACCTGGTTTCACGGTTTATTAAAATGGAAGAGATCGGCTGGCTTTCAAAGACCGATCCCGTATTCGAAAATGGCTACACCAATATTCCTCTTTTGTCGAACACGGAGATCAGGGATATTCTAGCGGCCAACAGGACGGACGATGAACTGCTTCCTCCCTCCGAGAGCATCCCCTGGAATATCAGAGAACTGATGCGCATACCACTGTATATGCACGTCGTCCTGGAACTTTTAAGGCATACAAATACCATTGATCATCTTTCACAGGTCGATATCACACGGGAATACCTCCGGGAATTCATCTTCCAGTCACGTTATGCCGAGCAGAAAGAAGACCTGGTATGGAAAATCCTGGAACTTATGGAGCGGCTGGATTTTGAATTTATGATACCGAAAAATGAGCTCAAACGATATTTTCCCATTCACCTGAAACGCGAAACGGATTATTACAAAGCATACAGTGAGCTCTTGCACAGCGGCATACTTGTTGAGGAGCGCATAGAGAACAAATATGGTATTTTTGTTTCAAAGGTTGGATTCAAACATCAGAATTTCCAGTATTACCTGCTTGCCTTATACATGGTCAGGGAGAATGGGGGCCTCGACAGATCGTTGATCAATTCGGTGGCCGAACAGGATAGGAACAGGCTTATGGCGAGCAGCCTTGTTGCCTTGTTTTATGAAATAGCCTATGAAAACGAAGATTCTGATGTGTTATCTGTTTTTTGTTCCCTCCCGGAAGAAATCCTGGGTTCCATGCCTGTTAAATTCGCGGTGGGAAACAGCTTCAGAAAAGGAAATAGCATACGTGACGCTTTAATCCGGCAGTTTGCCGCCAGTCCCACAGGCCGGAAATATTTTTTTGAACAGTTTGTGGACACCAACTACATGTTTAACAATTTCAGATTCAGGATCGTTGAGTATTTGAAACACGCTAATGATTTGGAAGCAAGTCTTTTTGGTCATTCCATTCTTTTCCTGGCGGCCTTTCTCGAGATGGACAGGGCTGTCTGCCTGGAGCAGATAGAAGTCATTCGTGGGCTTGAACCCGACTCTTCCGTTTATCCATGGCCAGTCGGACGGAAAGTCGCCAGCCATATCCTGGAACATTATATCGTGGAAGGTAATCGCCCCGGGCCCGAGTTGGAACAATACATCAGTAAATATACGTCCATTGCCCGGTCATATAAAGGCTGCCAGTCGAACAGGCTCGTTGAGTTTGAGCTGCCTGTCATGGTGGCCCTGGTATTAATCCAGAAGTTCGACATACTGGAGAAGATCCTAGTTGAAGCATGTGAGGTTTACGGGCTTAACCCGGATGGTATTGATGATGGGGATTTCCTGGCAAAATCGCAAAATTCCCTGGTCATATTCTACCTGGAATATGCCCGTTTTAAGTTGGGTAAATCCGATCCAAAACAATTTCCCGGGCCCATCGGCAAACTGATCATGAATTTTTATTCCACCTTCGATGATTTTCAGTACCTTATTTTAGCAGACTGGTTTTTCTGCGATTACTATATAAGTGTGGGCCAGGAGCAGGAAGCCATGTACTATTACAATGCCGCCCTTGAGCTGGCCGTATTTGCTGAGTACGATTTCTACCGGGCTTTTTTGCTGAGGAACGATCCTCTTCAACGGCCCGTAATGCTTGAAGAGGCCAGGGCAATGATCAAAAGCGCCGGATATGATGAATGTCTTTTCACCTTTCATCACGGTGCATATAGTGAACAGTGAACCATAATAGTGCGAACCATACAGGTATCATCAACCAGGCCTGGAGTCTGCTGCCGAATTTGAAAGCCCAGATGATAATGAAGGGCAGGATGGAAATGACAGGATAGATGGCCACTAGCACCAGCCTTGCCCTTGACAGTCCCCTTGTCCCGTGATTCATCCCCAGCCAGTATCCGCCCGGTTTCACTTTCTTTACGAAGTTCTCCAGCGTTTCCATGCTGTCGGCCTTCGTGATGAAGGTTACGGTAAGCCAGCAGGCCGAGACCAACACCGTCAGGTAAATAATTTTCAGGGCATAGAAACCCAGGTTGAAAGCGCTTGTCTGCACGTTGACAAAATGGTGAAAGACTGTCGAGTTGTTGTACAGTACATCCCATCCCACGGCCAGGAAAAGACTGGCCACCATGGCTGTAAACTGCGACCAGGCATTAATTCGCCACCAAAACCATCGCAGGATGAACACCGGTCCTACCCCCGCACCCATGGCAAAAATAAACTTCTGCAGGCCCAGCAGCCTGGTGTTATACCAGGCAATGAAGATGCCCGAGATGCCAACAACCAGCATCACGGTGTAGGAAAGCAAGGTGTAAAACCGGTCGGAGCGCTTCCTGAATAGGTAGGTTCTGAATACGTCTACTACCAGGAAGCCCGAGCCCCAATTGATTGTAGCCTCCAGGAAAGCTGCGAAGCCGACGAAAAATGCCAGGAAGACCAGTGCACTCAGTCCGCCGGGCATGGCCTGGCTGTACATTGAAATGAAACCGGCTTCGGAATCGGGCCGGCCATTTATGACGGGTATGTCGGTAGCCGATTCATTAACCATGAGGATACCGGCATCAATCACAAAAGAATGAAGCAGGAAAACCAGGGTGAACAGGATAAGTGGCATAAAAGCTGCTTTGAAAGCCGGGAAGGCACCGCGGGTATTCATAAAACGCTGGGCTTCGGGACCTGCACCATCGAGCACGTTTATCGACCACCACTGGATGAGGAAATATACGAGCACGTTGGGAAGGCTGCCGAAAGACGATTTGTCAAGACTTGCCGGGAACAGCCGGGTGTAATCTGTGTAGCTGGCATTCAGCCTGGCATAAATGGCCGGCAAACCGCCATAGGCTTTTACGACAAAGAAGGCGCCCAGGGCAAAAGCGAGAATATATACCATGCCGTTGAGGAAATCAGTGCGTACCTTTAAACGTAATGAATTTTTGGCAATGATGAGTATGAGTAGAACCGAAATAACCAGGAAGGAACGGGCGTAGGATATGTCAAAAAAGACGATCAACAGCTTTGATAAACCAATAAATACCTGGGCAATGAACAATGCAACCACCAGGTAGCCGACATAGATGGCCCTGAAAAGGTGCAGTATTTGTGCCGGCCGGCCTGTGAATCGCAACAGGATGAACTGGTTGTCGGTCATAAATTTCAGCCTGCTCCACAGCGGCGCAAAAAGAATAGGCAGTAGGCCGGCACCCAACACGCCCGAGTAGAAAATCCACATCCCCGAATACCCTTCTTCAGCTACAATGCCCATTTTTGTAAGTACATTGATGGTGTCCGGGTTAATGAGGAAAATTGAGAACCCTGCCAGGAACCAGGGTATCCGGTTTTCGGTGCGGAAAATGTTGCGAAAACCTTTCCGGAAACTGAGTACGGAAACCAGAAGGAGAATAAGGGTATAGACAATCAGGATCCACGAAAACATCGGCAGTCATTCAGAAATTATAAAGAAAGATAGTAATAATTTTTGGATGGCCCCCGACACGACTCATAAGGGAATACATGACTGTTAATCATGGCAGTCATCCATAGCTGGACTCCTGATAGGTCTGGTAGCTTACTCTCCGGCATGATACCTTGACTGCCGCCATAATTTAATGGTGGTTTTACAACCGTTAATCCATGGTAAACCGTATGGTTATCTTTTTGGGGATGACACTCCCGGCCAATTCGGGGTCGGTGTTGATTTGTCGTTTCGTTATTTCCCTGTCGGTATTCACCTCGAACATATATACTGAGCCGTTGGGCCGTGAGTACCAGGTTATGTCAGCCCTGTAGTATGGGATGTTATACTTGTCCAGCCATTTTTCAACAAAGAGGATCTGGCTGAGGGTGGGCCTTCCCCTTACTTTGTTTTTTTCCAAAGCATCCATGATAGTTGTTTTTCGTTTTTTTCGCTTATTGCAGGTAACAGGATAGAGAGGGTATGCTAATCAGGACATATCGTTTCCGGCTGTATATGGAAAATAGATCCAAGATGTTTTGATGACGGCACAAA
Source organism: Bacteroidales bacterium (assembly GCA_035638735.1). Lineage (GTDB taxonomy): Bacteria > Bacteroidota > Bacteroidia > Bacteroidales > DASQZK01. The sequence goes on along the minus strand of DASQZK010000320.1, from coordinate 4,574 downwards.
GCGGGTTTCAGGCCCGGCCACAATCTGGTCGGAGTGAACAGGATAGGCATGATTGCCGATTTGCAAAGTGCCTAGTGAGGCGCCGATGATCTGAATGCCGTTCCAGTAATAGCTGAAGGCAATTTTCAAGTCCCCGGCTAACCTAAGATGACTTTGATTAAGTTTGGTAAGCCATCGTGGCAGGCAGCTTTTAACGAGTTCGCCATAAGCCTTCGATTTTCGCTGTTCCGGCGTGAACGGGAAGGCATAGGGCAAGGTGTCGATATACAGGAAGCCTTTCTCTCCAAGGCATTTGTAGAGTTCGTGCCCTTTTTCTAACCGGGTCCTGAAAAAAGCCTTCCTTACCGTATCAACGATGGTTGAGTCTGGGTCGGAATAAAAACATGTGGCATTTTCATGAAAGCTCCATGGGGGAGATTCACCAATAAGCAGGTATTTTACTTCACCCTTGATCTGTTCCAGATTTCTCAGCCATGCCCTCTCCGAATGGGCATATATCATTTTAAGCTGGTCAATAATGGCAATCGATAACGGGTTATTTTCATGCCTGCTGGGGGCAATGACCTTGTTTAACAAATCAAGGTGCATGGTGAAACAAACATGGTCAATCCGTTTTTCCGTTATCGATTCGTTAAGGTTGCTCATTTTGGTCTACCAATGACAAGTATTGTTAACATGATGTGAATATGCAACTTGCAATTTAAACAACCTAAGCTATCCTTCGCTACCCCTGGGTCCCCTGGAAGGGGATGCCAGCCGCACATACCCTTGACAAGTATCGTTAACATTTTGTGTAAATAAAACTTGTCATCTAAGCTTTACGACTCTGCCTAACCAGGGTTTGGGCTTCGCTATGACATTACAGGTTGCTGATTAATAACATTCTGATTCAGTGAAATGCCATTTTGAAATTACCATTTATTATCGATATTAATCCTGCCAAATCTGTCATTTTGAAAATTGGAATAATGATCAAATTGGTGTGAAACAGGTTTATCGTGGTTGTAGCCATTGTTCCACATCCCCCAATTCAAAAATTATTTTTAAATTGCCGCGCACTAATCCCCGCTTTGAAAATGGGAGTGTAAAAATTATAAAAATGTGAAGATGGTTCTGAAAAGCGTCCTGTTACCGTTGAGTTTTATTTTGATTTGTTCTACAGCGTTTATTTCTTCTGATTCCGACCCGGGTGATGCTTCTGCCAGGCAAACTGTTACCTTTGATATCAGGAAGGAATACCAGTCTATTGAAGGATTCGGCAGCTGTATCGTGAACTACAAGGATTTCCCGCCTGAATATTCCGACCCTGCATTTTTTGACAGGGTCGTAAACGATCTTGGACTTAGCATTGTGCGGGTGCCGTTGATGGAACATACCGAGTATGTCAACGACGACGATGACCCGGATCATTTCAACTGGAAAGGCTTCTGGCTTGGTGACAACATTAACCGGAAAGGATTGGACAGCTCAATGTGGCTGATGCAGCAATTTAAAAAACACGGGGTGAAACGTTTTATGGGAACACCGTGGTCACCACCCGATTTTATGAAGACGACCAGGGCACCTATCCGGGGCGGATTTCTCAGGGCCGATATGTTTGATGAATATGCTGAATATATGGCTGCACAGATCATCCTGGCTAAGAAGGATTATGGTATCGACCTTAACTGGGTGAGTATGCAGAACGAACTGCTGTTCCCCGAATTCTACCGGTCGTGCGTGTACAATCCGTGGGTGACGAAAGAAGCTGTGCGGGCATTGATGCATAAGTTTGAAAAGGAAGGTATTCATACGCAGATTCTGATGCCCGAAGATATGATGTACACCGGACGGATGCTATATAATATTGCGCCGACCATGGCCGATAAGGAAACCAGGAATTTCAACGGCCAGTTCTGTACCCACCGCAAGGGTGGGAAGGAGGATCTGACCAGGTGGATGGCCGAGACCAACCAGTATCACCGCCAGAACTGGATGACCGAAACCTCGGGTCATGATCAGACATGGCAAGGTGCCATGAAGATGGCCTCGGACATACAGGATTACCTGGTGTATGGCAATTTCAGTGCATGGATTTACTGGCAGCTGTCGGGCGGAGAGGGTAATCAGGGCAGGTTCGCCATCATGGTCAACGGGCAGCCCGGTCCGAAATACTATGCCTCGAAACAGTTTTACCGTTATATCCGCCCCGGTGCCGTGAGGGTCAAAGCCTCCACTCCCGACGAGAGACTATCGGTATCGGCATTTCATCACCCGGTTGACGGGACGCTTACCCTGGTGGTCATTAATAATAGCGAAGATAACATCCGTTCAGGGCTTGACTCTGATTACAAATTCGATATTTACCAGTCGACAATCTCCATGCACTGCGAAAAAACCGGGGTGTTAAAACCAGGTAAGAAGGTGAAATTTCCTGCTCACAGTATCACAACTCTCCAGACCGAAAACAGGAAGCTGAAGACGTTAAAAGAAATGCCCCAACTACCAGAATCGTGGAATGTCCCGGCTCGTGTTAAAGACGAAATATGGGGAAATACCAATCCTTTCCCACGTAAACATCCGTACCAGATTTCGCCCGATGGCGGGAACAAATCTGCCTGGCCAACGGTCAAGAATCTAATCAACTCAGGTACATTGGATAAGGAGATGCACAATGGCTGGACACCGCTTTTCACAGCTATCCTGAACGGTGACGGTGATGCTGTGAAGTTGCTTATCGATGGTGGTGCAAACGTGAATGCCAAGGCTGACGACGGATGGACACCGTTGGATATGGCTTCTGCTACTTTCACCGGGAACCATGAGAAGGATAACCGGTTGAAAGATTATACGAAATACGACATTTTTAAGCTTGTTCTCGATGCCGGCGCCGACGTGAATGCCACCACCCGCGATGGTTGGACACCCTTGCATGCCGCCGTGGCCAACGCCATGAAAGCCTGGCGTGAGGAGCCTGAATGGTCGTTGAAACGGATCAGTGACCTGGTCGATGCCGGCGCAAATATCGAAGCCAGGGATGATAACGGCCGTACACCCTTGCACTGGGCTGCTATGCAGGGATTCTACTATTATACCTGGCTGCCCGAAGTGCATGCCGATGTTGTGAAACTGCTCATCGATGAAGGAGCAAAAATCGATGTCACCGACAAATATGGGGAAACTCCGCTGCAATATGCAGTTCAAATGGGATACCCCGATATCGTGGTGGAACTGGTCAAAAGGGGCGCAAGTCTTACCCGGAAAGACAACGAGGGCCTGACCGCAATGGATATCGCCGTTAAAAACGGGGTGCCGGAAGTCATTTACATTCTTAAGAACGGCGAGAAAATGGATGACGGGAAAGATATGGCCGAAACCAGTTCAGATGGGAATAACCGGGCCTTTAAATATGGACCTGAACTTCTCAAAGCAGCATGGGCCGGCGATGTTGATAAGGTTAAAGAACTGCTTGATAAGGGTGCCGATGTGAATTACCACGATTCCGACGGCTTCACTGCACTGGAGAGAGCCAGGGATAATGGCCACAAGAAGATTGTCGAGATGTTGAATAATGCCGGGGCTGTAAGGAAGTAATACCTGGTTTTTTACCGGTTTGATCTACCTGGTATGTACCTTAAAGTGGGCAGTCTTTATTTTTAGCAGATTTCACGATATATCGATATCTTTACTGTAGAATCATATTCAACCAACCATGAAAAAATTACTCGTGATTTTCTTTGTTTGCCTGTTCATTATTAATGTAAATGCCCAATACCCTACTATCAAGGGAGTCAGTGTCCAGGTCGAATTTGATAAGCGGATAAGGGCATGGGACGGTTTTGGTTTCAATTATGTTGAAACAGCCCAAACACCCGACTATAAGGAATTTTCCCAGGAATACGGCGGATTCAGCCTCCTGAACGACAGGCAGAAATCGGAGATTATTGACATGGTGTTTGGAGAAGACGGATTGAAAGTCGGGTTGGTAAAAATGTTTTGCGACCCTTTTCATCAGGCGGAAGCCGGAGGCCCTTACAATGATACCACGACTACAAAATATATGCGTGAGTTTGTCCGCATGGGACTGGATAAAACCAGGAGCCGGGGAGGTGATCTGAATATCATCACCACACTCTACGGTCCCCCTTCATACATGACTCTGCAGAAAAAGATAAGGGGAAGAGACCTGGATCCGGAACACAAGGGTGATCTGGCAGCGTACATGGTTGAGTGGGTGAGGTTTTTGCGTGAGAAAGAGCATTTTCCGGTAAACTATCTTTCTCTGCACAATGAAGGCGAGGACTGGACTCGCTGGCCATGGGACGGTAGTGACCCTAACATCGGTCACGGTCATGATTATAATATGTGGTGGACGCCGTCCCTGGTAGCCGAAATGATAAAAGTAACCCATGACAGCCTGGTAGCCGGGGGGATGGGCGATGTTGGCGTAACACCGGGCGAGACAAGTAACTGGTACCGGTTTTCGTACTGGGGTTATTCCGATGCTGTCAGTGAAGATCCTGAAGCTGTGAAAGACCTTGGTTTGATAACATCTCATGGATTTTTCAATGGCACCTATGGTCGTTGGTTCGGAG
>DASQZK010000319.1:0-7245 GCA_035638735.1 Bacteroidales bacterium | reverse complement strand
CTTCTTTTTCCGCACCCCTTGTCACCGGTTTTGCAGCCTGCGTTATGCAGTTACATCCCGACTGGAATAATATGAAGGTCTTTACGGAACTGGAAAAATCGGGCCATCTCTATCCTTATTACGATTATGCCCATGGCTATGGTGTGCCCCAGGCTGTCTACTTCCTCGGAAACCATAAAAAGCCCGCTCCTACTTTCACTATGAAACGGGAATTTTCATTTCTCACCGTCGTTCTTAAAACTGGTAACGACGGTTATGAAAATCACGGTTTAGATGACCCATCGGGTACTGTGAAACTCGATTTTGGAAAGGGGAAGAAGATGATCATTATAAACAACGACACCGTAATGGTTGTTAATCAAGAAAATAAAAGGCTCATTGAAGATATCTCCGGTGAAATTTCCTATACGCTTGATGACCGGTACATGTATTTCCACTTCGCTGATAAGCGCTCAGGACTGATTCGGTATTATGCCGTGATAGATATGGAAGACACAACGCGCTATTCTATCGACCTCAAGAATATGAAGGAAGACGAAGTACTCATGATCCATTACCGCGGTTACACGGCCAGTTATTCAAAATAAAAACACGGTCACCACAACGAATGCCAAAGCCGGAATATTTCTTTAGATATACTGTAGGAAGCCCTTAAAACGCCATGAAAATGAAAAAAATTCTACTCCTGCTCATTATTTTATTGCCGACAGGCCTGGTCTTTTCACAGAAAGTTGAACTGTCGAAAAACGTCGATGAACAGTATAAAGATAATCACGGGCCCAACATGCGGCACTATGGTTATTTCTATACCGGGCTCGGCATTATTCCCGAATTTGATAAGGAATCGGGATCGGCAGTTAAATTCTGGGGTTCCGGTGAATATACCATAGGGTATCGCTATAAGCTCAAGTTGTTGTCATTCTACGCACTGGGTTTCGATGCGTCATTTATCCATACCAGGTACAACTACATAATTGACGATCTTGCCGTGACTAATCCGGACAACCCGCTTACGTTTGTTAATGATGAAAAACGGCATGCCCTGGTTAATAATTCCATTACCCTGGAAGTTTACCAGAGAATAAACCTCGGAAAACGGGGCAATACACTTGGTAACTACCTCGATGTGGGCCTGTCGGGCAGTTGGAATCATACCGTCAAGGAAGTTATCGTGAAGGAATATGCCGACAATGCCTATTATGCAGGTAAATCGAGAACCGTAAACCGTAAACTGGACTTTCCCGAACCATTTTCCTATGGTGTCAAGGCCAGGATAGGGCATAACAAATTCGTGATTTACGGTAATTACAGGTTATCGGATTATTTCAGGAATGATACATACGATATTCCCGAGCTGCCCCGGTTAAGGGTGGGCGTTGAACTGGGCTTCTGATTCCCCTGCCACTATTAAACCATCTGTCTGGCTTCTGCAATGGACGCGAGACGCGAGGGATCCTCCTCCAGGGCGGTTCCGACAACAATTAGGTCGGCACCTGCCTTGAAAATTCCGATGGCTTCCTCCTGAGTTCTGATGCCGCCACCAACCAGCAACGGAACATGGATATTCTTTTTTACCTCACTTACAAGATTGAGCCCGACTGTTTTCGCAGCGCCGCTTCCGGCTTCCAGATAGGTCAGCCTGAGTCCGAGCATTTCGCCGGCCATGGCCGTGGCTACAGCAATCTCTGGTTTGTCGGCAGGAACAGGAACCGTGTTGCTCATATATTCAACTGATGTACGTTTGCCGTTTTCAATAAGAAGGTAAGCCGTGGGCAGGATCTCAATGCCCGATTTTTTCAGGGCTGGAGCAGCCAGCACATGGTGGCCGATTAAAAATTCGGGGTTCCTCCCCGAGATAAGCGAGAGGAACAATATGCCGTCGGCCAGATGACTCACCTGCATTACATTACCCGGGAAAAGAACCACTGGCACAGACGTATTTTCCTTGATCACCTTTATCGCATCCTCAATGGAATTATACAGTAGACTGCCCCCTACAAAGATGTAGTCGGCCCCGCACCTTTCTGCCCCGCTCGCAATGATTTCTATCCCTTTTCCGAAAGTCTTGTCAGGATCAATCAGAACCGCCATCTGCTTCCGGCCGCTCACCGATCGGTAAATATTTTCAAGAATGCTCATTTTTTGCATGTCCAGACAATTGCATAGTTGTTATACTTCTTGTAAAAAAGGGGAAAATCCTCTATGCCATGCATATTCAATACTCTTCCTTTGATACGTCCTTCTTCGGAAGGGCTGAAAGGAAAGAGGGTCAGGTTTTCCCTGAAATTAATATCCTGCTTGTCGCAAATCTTATAGAGAGCTTCCTTGGCACACCAGTGAATATAAAGGTGAAATCTGTTTAAAGCAGGATCTTCCGTAATAAATTCCTGCTCATTTATGAACTTGAAGCTGACCTTACTGATCTTATGTGACATATACTCAAGATCAATACCTACTCTCTTATCCTTGCTCAGGAGGATGGATGTGAGATGATGCGAATGAGAAATGCTGATGCTGTAAGAATTTCCTTTCAGGAACGGTTTACGCTCGGCATTATAAATAATTTTTGATTCCCTGCCGGTCATCTCGTTTATCAGGTTCCTGACACTGAGCCATTCCAATTTCCTGCCTTCATTTTTGAAACTGTTCAACCTCTCGTGTTCTTCATCATCAAGCCTGAGACCGGAATACAGGGAGTCAAAATCCTCCTTTATCTCCCACATGCCTAAGACACAATTCCCGCTTACATTTTCTTTTACAATTAAACCCATACGTCAAAAATTTCATCTCTGCAGGTTTGTTTAACACACCAAATTTAATCATTTATTTGCACTTGAAGCATTGTGCTACTTCCAATGAAGGGTATTAATCATACGCGTAACGTCTTTCCTGATAAAACTGATCACAGGGGCCAGTGAATCTTTGTTTGGCTCGGAGTTGAAATATAACGAACCGCGCAGGAAATGCTTCGTACTGTCAGTAACGAAGAACTGAAGTGACGAAGCTGTATTCCCCTTCAGATCATAAAGAATGCCGTAAACATCAGAACTATCGTTGCGGATGAGGGATTCGTTTATGGCCTCGGCTTTGATGGTATGCTTATAAACCAGTGTACGGCTGTCTTCAATAAAATCCTGGAGATTGTTGTGTACCGGTTTATAGCTAAGGTATATGGTTGCATTGAGCGAAGGAAAAACCATGTTATACCAGAATGGTTCGGCATTTTCTGCCGTGTCGGGAACGATGTGGGCGTATTCCGGATACTCAAAAGTGAAGGGGGCGTTTGTGTCAAATTCCCGGTAGGCCTTCACAGGGTATTTTACCCTGACATATCCTTTTGCTTTCGGCGTGTAATTCTCCTGACATGAGATAAAGGCGCCGGTCATGGCCAGAAGGAAAATTACTACTATGCCTTTTCTCCTGTTCATATCTTACTTTGTCTTTAGCGGTTTGTCAAGGGTCACCTTAATCTTTTTAATCCGGCGGTTGTCAACCGAATTAATAGTAAACGTAAAGGGATCGATGGTGAATTTTTCGTTGACGGCCGGTATATCGCCTAACACCTCAAGCAACAAGCCGGCCAGCGTGTCAGCATCGCCTTTTACCTTTTCGAAAATGTCTTCCTGGATTCCCAGTGACTTGTAAAAATCGTTAAGCAACACTTTACCGTCGAAAACATAATTCCGGTCATCAATTTTTGTGTAAAACGATTCAACCTCATCCGATTCGTCGGTGATCTCCCCGACAATCTCTTCGAGAATATCCTCAAGGGTGACGATACCTTCTGTTCCACCATATTCATCAACGACAATAGCCAGGTGGATTTTCTTTTCTCTGAATTCCTGTAAAAGGATGTTGATCTTCTTACCGCCGGGAACATAATAACTGGGCCTGATAAGTGACTGCCAGTCAAAACTATCGCTTTTTTCAAGGTGGGGCAGCAGGTCCTTGACATATAGAATGCCTTTTACATTGTCAAATGTCTCTGAATATACCGGTATACGGCTGTATCCCGATTCATTCACGATCTCTGTCAACCGGCTCAACTCGGTGTTGATATCCGCAGCCACAACATCCATCCTCGGGCGCATGATCTCGTCCACTTCAATATTGCTGAACCTGACAATGCTTTTAAGTATCTTTTTTTCTTCCGTAACCACGCCGGTAGTCAGATCGAGGGCGTCGGACAGATCGACCATCGAAATGTTCGACTTTTTCGATGCCAGTTTTTTGTTAACGAGTGATGTAGAGGCAATCAGGAAATTGCTCAGGGGCGCAAACAGCTTGTCAATAATCATGAGTGGGTAGGAGATAAACAGGGAGAACCTCAAAGCCCGGTGATTGGCGTAGAGCTTTGGAATGATCTCGCCGATGAGAAGAATAAGAAAGGTGACGACAACAACCTGGATGACAAAAGCCCAGACAGGATTATGGGAGAAATCAAAAATTTCAGCAGTCAGGAAGGTCGAGATTATCACGATGCCGATATTGATAAAATTATTGCTAATCAATATTGTTGCCAGGAGCCGCTCAGGTTTTGCCAGGAGTTTCAATACCCTGTGCGAGGCATTGGTGTGCATGTGCATCAGCTTATTTCGCTGACCGGGATTAATAGAGAAGAAGGCCACCTCGGAGCCCGATACGGCGGCAGAACCCACCAATAGTAATACAATCACAGCAATCCCGGTGATAATTCCGGGTGTGACTGGATTTAATTGCAGAGCTAACAATGCGTGAATGGCCGATAAAATCGCTTCTGAGTCCAAGAGGAAATCAGCTTTAGATTATACATCAAAACGGAAGGTCATCAGCATCGGTTGTTCCTTCGTTAAGGTTGTCGTATGTATCGTCTTTACCGGTGTCTGAAGCCGGGGATTCAGCCTGCCGTTTAGGAGCTGAAGTATTACCGGATTCCTGCTGATAGGACCCGGCACCTGACGTATTTTCCTGTGTGTCGTCACTTCTCTTACCCAGCATCTGCATGTTGTCGCCGACAATTTCGGTGAAATACTTTGTGTTGCCGTCCTTGTCGTTGTAGGTACGTGTTCGGATTCGTCCTTCAATATATAACTGGGAGCCTTTCCTTACATACTTCTCACATACTTCGGCCAGCCCCCGCCAAACAACAATATTATGCCATTCGGTGGTGGTGATCTTCTCACCATCGCGGTTGCGGTAGGTTTCCGAAGTAGCCATAGAGAATTTTGAAACGGCTGTACCTCCTTCCAGATAACGGGTTTCCGGATCTTTACCAACGTTGCCCACAAGGATTACTTTATTCACTGACATATTATTATGTATTTTAATGCGTAAAGATACAAAATAAATGATTAACCCGGGAAGGTAAACAGGATAAAGGAGGTCTCTTCCCGACTCTCTGTCCTAAACGCCATTTTCGTCTATATATTTTTCTATAAGCCTGGGGATGGCATAGCTTTCCAACGTCGCGGCCGGAATCTCTATCAGGTCTGAGTTCGCGTTAACAGGCGGATTTCCCTTTGCTGCCAGATGCACAAAACGGGCCGTAATCAGCTGGTGGCTGAGCTGGTGTTTTATGCCTGCCGAGATCTTCGTAATTTCTGCGTCTGAAGGGTTACTGATCAGCCTGTCGGTCATTAGTTTTATCACGTCCTCATCAGTGAGTGCCGAACCGGATTCGACAAGGGGAAACTGGTACATCAAATGCCAGATGTCCCGCTCTTTCCGCTGTTGAATAAATAGATTCTTACCGTGCCGGATAATGAAATAGTAAAAATAACGCTGGCGAATCTTCGTCTTTTTCATGTTTACAGGCAGGCTATCCTGTTTGTGGTGCAAAAAGGCATAGCAGTGTTCCCTGACAGGACAGCCGGGGCACAGGGGTTTTTTCGGCAGGCATACCATGGCGCCAAAATCCATCATAGCCTGGTTAAAGTCGCCGGGCAGCATCGATGTGATAAGGGACTGTGAAGCCATCTCTATGTCGTGCTGACCCGCCCGGGATTTGATGTCGTGCCGGATTCCAAAAATGCGACTGACAACCCGCTTGACATTACCGTCGATGGCAGGTATTGCTTCACCGAAGGCAATGGAGGCAATAGCTGCAGCCGTGTAAGGGCCGATACCCTTCAACTTGAGCAGGGAGACATAATTTCCCGGGAAATGACCGCCGTGGTTCGTTACAATGTCGACGGCCGTGATATGCATGTTCCTGGCCCGTGAATAGTATCCCAGTCCCTGCCATACCTTTAATACCTCCTCCACCTTTGCTTCGGCCAGGATGTGTACATCGGGAAAACGTTCCAGGAAGCGTTCATAATAATGCCGACCCTGACTAACCTGTGTTTGTTGAAGGATTATCTCTGAAACCCATATCTCATAAGGGTTTCCAGATCTTCGCCAGGGCAGGTCGCGTGCAGCCGACCTGTACCAATCCATTAATATCTCGTTAATTTCCATTCACTTGAAATAAAAATATTCTCACTGTTCGGTCAAAAATAATGGTTTTGTATTTTATTAATCGGGATAAAAAAATTATATTTGCATCTCGAATTGAAAAGGTAATTGTAAATCATTGATAATTAAAGTGTTTTTAAAATGACTAAAGCAGATATCGTAAACGAAATTTCCAAAAACACAGGAATTGAAAAGGTGACTGTTCAGAAAACAGTTGAAGCTTTCATGGAAACTGTAAAAGACTCTTTGAGCAAAAACAGAAACGTATACCTCAGGGGGTTTGGAAGCTTCATAGTAAAAAGAAGGGCACAAAAAACTGCCAGGAACATCTCCAGGAACACTACCATCATCATTCCTGAACATTTTATCCCCTCCTTTAAGCCTGCGAAGACATTCGTAAGTAAAGTAAAGTCAAACGTAAAGTAAAATAGTCTAAACTCCTACAATCATGCCTAGCGGTAAAAAGAGAAAAAGACATAAGATGGCAACCCACAAGCGCAAAAAACGCTTGCGGAAGAACAGGCACAAAAAGAAGAAATAATGTAGTCTTTTTTTAAAAGTCCTTAAACCTAAAGATCCCGCCGGGTCTTTAGGTTTATTGTGTAGAACGGTCCACTTTCCACTATTTGTTATAACAGATTTCTGATAAAAAGGACTAACAGTGAGCAATGAATTAGTAATTGATGCTACTTCCAGTGAGATATCAATTGCTTTGCTTGAAGATAAGAGGCTAATCGAGCTGAACAAGGAGAAAACCGATACCCGGTTTTCTGTTGGTGATATTTATCTTGGCAAGGTAAAGAAGATCAT